>NZ_KV802714.1:17291-75481 GCF_001810825.1 Streptococcus sp. HMSC076C08
GACTAAAGATTTGACTGTTAATTTGAATGGCTTGACCACACCAAATCAGGTCAAAGAGTCTGTTGTTAACAATGTCAAAGACATGATTGATGTTCCGGCTAGCTACCTTGAAAAAGCAAATGTTCCAGGTCCATTCTTGGCAGGTGTTAACCAAGTTATTCCATACGAAGCTTTTGGTGGAGATGGTATGTTGACTCGCCTCTTGTTAAAAGCCTCAGACAAAGCCCCATGGTCCGACAACGGAACAGCTAAAAATCCTGCTCTATTGCCACTTGAAGGCTTGGCTAAAGGTCAATATTTCTACGAAGTGGATTTGAATGGCAATACGGTTGGCAAAGATGGTCAGGCCTTGCTGGATCAACTTCGAGCTAACGGAACCCATACATACCTAGCTACTGTTAAAGTCTATGGATCTAAAGATGGCAAACCTGATTTGACCAATCTGATTGCTACTCGTCAAGTAACGATTCAACTTCGTGGAAAAGAAATGGCGACAATACCATCTCAACAAGGTCAGATGAATACGAAGCCTTCTGAAACAGGCTCTACAGGTACGACTGAGGGTGTGATGGGTACAAATAACCATATGTCAGATATGAAAGTAGATCAACCAGCTTCTAGCCCAATGGCTAATATGATGAAAAAAGATGATAAAGCGATGCTACCAAATACTGGGGAAGCTAAAACGGCTACAGCAGGCCTTGGTATCTTTGGTCTAGCCTTGGCAGGTCTTGTTGGACTTTTGGGTTTGACAACCAAACGAGAAGATTAAGATTCAAATCATTTAAACATTAGAGAAAATAGTGTTATACTAAAGCAAGTATAACACTGTTTTTATCGAAGGAGTGTCAGATGAAAAAGACAATTTTGCTGGTTGATGATGAAATAGATATTCTAGATATTCAACACCGCTATCTTATACAGGCGGGTTACGACGTTTTGGTCGCCCATGATGGCAAGGAGGGATTAGAGCTTTTCAGAAAAAAATCTATCGACCTCATTATCACAGATATCATGATGCCCAATATGGACGGGTATGATTTTATCAGTGAAGTTCAGTATATCGCTCCGGATCAACCCTTCCTCTTTACAACTGCTAAGACAAGCGAACAGGATAAGATTTATGGATTAAGTTTGGGGGCAGATGATTTTATAGTCAAACCCTTTAGCCCACGCGAATTGGTTTTAAGAGTGAATAATATCTTGCGTCGCCTTAGCCGTGGAGGAGAGACAGAACAGATCGAGTTTGGTGACTTAGTGATCAACCATGTGACTCATGAGGTTCGCATTGGGGAGCAACCTTTGGAATTGACAGTAAAATCCTTTGAACTTCTATGGATATTAGCCAGCAATCCCGAGAGAGTCTTTTCAAAGACGGAACTTTATGAGAAGGTATGGCAAGAGGACTATGTGGATGATACCAATACACTCAATGTTCATATCCATGCTTTGAGGCAAGAGTTGACCAAGTATACGAATTCAAATGCTCCTGCTATCAAAACTGTCTGGGGTTTGGGTTATAAGATGGAAAGACCAAGAGGTAGAACATGAAATTAAAAAACTATATTTTAGTGGGGTATCTAGTGTCGACTCTACTAACGATTTTGGTCGTTTTCTGGGCAGTCCAACGGATGTTGATCGAGAAAAGTGAAGTTTACTTTCTCGTTGGAATGACCTTGATTGCTAGTTTCATTGGCGCTGCAGTGAGCATCTTTCTTTTGTCGCCAGTGTTCTCTTCTCTGAAACATTTGAAAAAACAAGCTCAGGATATAGCAAGCAAGGATTTCAGCACAGAAATTGAAACCAAGGGACCATTAGAATTTCAAGAGCTGGGCCAGGCTTTTAATGACATGTCCCACAATTTGCAAGCCACCTTTCAATCACTTGATGAGAGCGAGCAAGAAAAGAGAATGATGATTGCGCAGCTCTCTCACGATATTAAAACTCCCATTACCTCCATTCAGGTTACTGTGGAGGGAATTCTAGATGGAGTGATTAAGGAAGAGGAGCGACTCCACTACTTAGCCACGATTGGTCGGCAAACCGAGCGTCTAAACAAGCTAGTGGAGGAATTGGATGTTCTGACTCTTAACACCCAACCTCAAGATACTGCTGATGAAGAAGTCGAAGAGGTCTTTTTAGATCAGCTGTTGATTGAGTCAATGAGTGAATTTCAACTCCAGATTGAACAAGAGGAGCGGGATGTTTACATTCAAGTATCACCTGAGTCGGCGAAAATCAAGAGCCATTCTGACAAACTTTCTCGCATTCTGGTCAATTTGTTAAACAATGCCTTTAAATATTCAGAACCAGGAACCAGAATCGAGGTTCTTGCCCAATTAACAGAACAAGAGCTGAGAATCAGTGTGAAAGACGAGGGTCAGGGAATCCTTCCTGAGGATTTGGAAAAGATCTTTAAACGACTTTATCGTGTAGAAACTTCGCGCAATATGAAGACAGGTGGACATGGATTAGGACTTGCGATTGCACGCGAACTAGCCCATCAGCTTGGTGGCGAAATCACAGCAGAAAGTCAATATGGCTTAGGAAGCAAATTTACATTCAGCCTCAATTTGAAATAAAGCTGTAAAATCCCTTTACATATCTAGCTTTTCATGGTATAATAGCCTTTGTGTGAAATAGCAGCAGGAAAGCATGAAGCTCGTCAACAGGTGTCTTATGACAAGTAACCTTGGCTGTTTAGGCGAAGGGCATCTGCACGAATCAGGGCTTTCTAAGTGACTATTTCCGCCAAATATTATTTATATCAGGAGGACATACATATGTCACGTTATACAGGACCATCTTGGAAACAAGCTCGTCGCCTTGGCCTTTCACTTACAGGTACAGGTAAAGAATTGGCACGTCGTAACTACGTACCAGGACAACACGGACCAAACAACCGTTCTAAATTGTCAGAATACGGTTTGCAATTGGCTGAAAAACAAAAACTTCGTTTCACTTACGGTGTAGGTGAAAAACAATTCCGTAACTTGTTCGTACAAGCTACAAAAATCAAAGGCGGAATCCTAGGTTTCAACTTCATGCTTCTTTTGGAACGTCGTTTGGATAACGTTGTTTACCGTCTTGGTCTTGCGACTACTCGTCGTCAAGCTCGTCAATTCGTAAACCACGGTCACATCCTTGTTGACGGAAAACGCGTTGATATCCCATCATACCGTGTAACTCCAGGTCAAGTAATCTCAGTTCGTGAAAAATCATTGAAAGTTCCAGCAATCCTTGAAGCAGTAGAAGCTACTCTTGGACGTCCAGCATTCGTATCATTCGATGCTGAAAAATTGGAAGGTTCATTGACTCGCTTGCCAGAACGCGACGAAATCAACCCAGAAATCAACGAAGCACTTGTCGTTGAATTCTACAACAAGATGCTTTAATTTTAAGAAATATCTTACAGAAAGCCTACAACAGTGGGCTTTTTGCTTTGTCTTAAACCGTTGACTTCTGGGTTTGGGCAGTTATAAACTTTTTAGTGCAGTTTCATAGAACGAAACTGCTTTTTTGGCGTTCATTTTTGAGAGGTAAAAAGAAGCGTGACCCTCCCACAGCTATAGAGCTTTTAGGCGGGAAAACCACACTTCTTTCTTGAATTAATTTTACATCATTTTGACTTAAAAAACAAATAGAGGCGTCCCACCTCCTACCGCAGAAAGATCTGTTTCAAGGGGAGATGGAAAACCTCTATTCGTTAATTTAATTATAGCCTAAAAAACTTTTAAATACAAGGCTATTGAGATAGTAAGGGGGAAAAAAGAAGTAACCATCATTCCGACCACATAGTAGACAGGGGGGAACAAGATTACTTCCTTTATTTACTTAAGTATACAACATTTTTACAAGAAAGCAAAGTAGCAGGTTAGTCTAATGGGGTGCTTGTTGTACTTTAGCAAGTAAGGTGTGCTATAATGCTTTTAACAGGAACTAAAAGCCATTAGTAAATAACTAATATTGGGTCATATTGTTCCGATGTTAGAGAGAAGGAACTTAATGAAATTATGGGAATATGTTGATAAAAATGTTCGCCTTATTTTAGAAGATGGGACCTCCATCAAGGGTAGGGTGGTTGATTGGTTTGACGGTTATGATTTAGATGGTCCTGACGAAATAGTTATAGGTGATCGCTCATATCCTGAAGATATTATCAAGAAAATCAAAATTATTAGTGCTTAGTTCAACCTAGGCGATTTTATCGACTAACTATAAAAAGTATAAGAACTATCGAAAAAATAGCAGAGAGGAAAATAAATGAGTAAACAGCTTTGGAAGTATCTTCGATCAAGGGTTCAGATAGTCACTAATTGCGATAAGATAATCAAGGGACGTGTCATAGACTTTGTTGACGAAATGGACAATGATGAGCAAGATGAAATCACTATTCTCATTGCTAATCCTAGTCCAGATGAAGCTACTGAAATTTCTCTCTTTGAGAGTGAGATTGTCTCGATTAAAACAATCTCATAGGACTTAGAACAATCTAGGTGCTTTTACCTGCCTTATTTGAAAGAAAACACTATGGAAAAGGATTTAGTTTATATGGCAATATTAGATGATTTACAAGAGTTATATGACAATGGTTGGGATGCCTCTTTTGATTATAATGGTCAAGTATGTGGGATTTTTCCTAATTCTGTTCATGATATTGTAGTGGTGATTGGAGATAAGGAATACCAGGTATCATCATTCATTGATCTGATTTCTCTAAAAATTGACGATAACACTTTAGTAGAAATTATGGATGGAATTGAAGTGCAGTATTATTAAAATAAAAATCATCTTTGATGAATGAACTGCACCCCAAAAATTAGATTTTGTCTGTTAAATTTTTGGAACGTAGCTCAATATGCTACAACGTTCTTATTAGGAGGGGAAGGGTAATGGGTTATAGTCAACAAGTATTAGACATGCTCCAGCAAACAGTCAGTGGTCAGATTGATAATTTTTGGGATTTTTCCTTTACGTTTAACGCTCTTTTTGGAGAAGATGCGGAATTTTCCGAGGCTTGGGATAATGAAAACTCTGAAATGTTTGACGCTCTCAATGACTTTGAGTTGATGATATTTTTAGAGGAACATGATCCAAGCGACAAACAAGGTTTTATCGATTTCTTAACACCTTACTACGAAAAAGCAAAGCAATTAGCCAATATTGAAAGGAATATTTAAATGACACTCTGGAAATTTAACCGTACAGATGTAATTATCACGTTAAAAAATGGCGCGGTAGTTAGAGGATTTGTAGAAGACTATTGTGACGCCTCTGACAATGACGAGGAGATTGACTCCTTGCTGGTAGATGTTGATGGAACTCTTTATGAATATTTTGAAGATGAAATCGTCAGCATCATAGAAAGCTAGTAGTGGGAATAGAATCTAAGGAAAAAATCTTGTTTGTTGAGATTGTTTTAGTTGGGATGGTCCTATATGAAAAAGGATGAAATTAAAAAATATTTAGACAAAGATCTTGAATTTAATTATAATAGCCGAGGTGCTTGCTTTTTATCGAGTATATGTGTAGTTGGTTATGATTATGAAGGTCAGCAGTTTGATACAATTGATGAAGCTATGGAAGCTAAAGTATTTGACGGGAAAAGCTTAGTAGATATATGGGATGAAGTTTTTCCACAAGTTTTTTAAAATGAAAAGCACCTTTGATGAACTGCACCCCAAAAGTTAGATTTTTTCTGTCTAACTTTTGGGGTGCAGTTCAAATGTATGAGATATTTTTAGTTTTGATTTAATTTCGATATTTTTCCGGAAAATACTTATTTTTCGGAAAGTCAAGATTTTGTTATTATTTATGATATACTGGTACCGTAATTATATCCTTACAGAGGTTAAGTAAGGGTTTCAGTACACGTCAATAGATGTCAAAATATTGATTTTAAGCGATTTTTGATTTTTGGAAACTCATTATATCGCACTACAAATCAATAAAAACTCTACCTTTTACTCTACCTTTTTTAGATAAATATATCATCTGGATATTGAAGTTAAGCCCTGCTATCATTTCGATGGCAGGGCTTTTTAATGTTTGGGACACTACCTTCTTATCTATATTTTGATGGAGCTGAAGTTGACATCTACAAAGTTTAATGTTAAAATACATTCAAAAATATATTTGAATGAGGTGCTTTATGGTTCAAAATGTTGTTACTTCAATAATCCTGTATTCTGGGACAGCCGTAGACTTACTTATTATCCTAATGTTATTTTTTGCCAAAAGAAAAAGCAGAAAAGACATCATTAACATCTATTTAGGACAATTTCTAGGCTCTGTTAGTCTAATATTGCTAAGTTTACTTTTTGCATTTGTCTTAAATTATATTCCTAGTAAAGAGATTTTAGGTTTGCTCGGTTTGATTCCAATTTTCCTAGGACTCAAAGTTTTGCTTTTAGGAGATTCTGATGGAGAAGCTATTGCAAAAGATGGTTTGCGCAAAGATAATAAAAACCTGATTTTTCTAGTCGCTATGATTACTTTTGCAAGTTGTGGTGCTGACAATATTGGTGTTTTTGTCCCATATTTTATTACCTTAAATTTAGCGAATTTGATAGTGGCTTTACTTACCTTTCTAGTCATGATTTATCTCTTGGTTTTTTCTGCCCAAAAATTGGCACAAGTCCCTTCTGTTGGAGAAACTTTGGAAAAATATAGCAGATGGTTTATTGCCGTTGTTTATTTAGGACTGGGGATGTATATCCTGATTGAAAACAACAGCTTTAACATGCTAAGGACTGTGTTCGGCTAGGAGAAAAAATTATGAAAAAAGATAGTATCTGCCAAGTGAATATTATAAATCAGCAAAATGTTACAACCGCAACGAACTACCTTGAAAAGGAAAAAGTCCAAAAATCACTTCGTATTTTATCAAAGTTTACCGATAATAAACAGATAAATATCATCTTTTATCTCCTTGCTGTTGAAGAACTCTGTGTCTGTGATATAGCCTGTTTACTAAATCTCAGTATGGCATCTGCCTCCCACCATCTTCGTAAACTAGCCAATCAAAACATCTTGGATACTAGAAGAGAGGGGAAAATTATATATTATTTTATAAAAGATGAGGAAATCAAAGACTTTTTTAATCAACTAGGATAACAACTATTTTTACTACTTTATCATGATTATATATAGGACTTATCTATGAAATTTTTTGATAAAAATTACTCACATGAAAGACTACTCGTAGCAAATCTTTAAGAAAAAAGTATAATTTAAAGCAAAGCGACCTAGGTAATGCAGGTCAAGTTAGCCAAGTTTAAAAGGGAGAAATCTGAAAGAAAATGTATCTTTGATAGTAGTCATTTATTGTGAAATATGATATATTTATTGATTAGATGGATGAATATTTCTAAAGTTAAATAAAATATGACAGATACATGCTTTTTAGTGTATCTTGTTTGTACTCAAAATATGAAGTGACTATCCAATATTTAAGATTAATAAATATTATACGATGAGATAGAATACTACAAAATGAAAGGCAACGTAATCTGATGAAGAAAGATAGATTAATTGCATTGACAGATGCTGTTCTAGCAATTATTATGACCATTTTGATTTTAGAGTTAGAAAAACCAACGACACCAAGTCTTCAAGCTTTTTGGGATTTACGGCAAAATTTCTTTGCTTATTTTCTTTCCTTTTTCTGGTTGGGATCGTTATGGATGGCACTAAACACATTATGGGAAAAGGTTGAGAAAATTTCCTCAGAAATTATTTGGTGGAATTTGTTTCTACTCTTGGAGCGGCAGGAGTTCTCTTTGGAGAATTTCATGCCATCCAAGATACCAGTCTGAATGATGTGGTGGACCGGATCTATATAAATGTCAAGGATTTACCGTTTCAGTCCTTGGGAGCTTTAGCTAATATCCTGTCTGATGTTAAGAAGGGACTGATTCAAGACAGTCATATCTGGTCTTTCTTCCAGTCATTTTTCAAACAATATCAGTTGATAATCAGCTTAAATCAGATCTATCAGTTTGTCTATCTTTCTCTGATGGAGATCATGTCCTATCTTCACTTTGATTATTGGAAAAAACGGCTCGGTCAGGAGCTAGTATGAATAAGGAGAACAAATGAGACGTTTAAAAATGTTATGGCATATTATACAGGTTACGGGTTTTACTCGGTTTGCTCTGAGTTTTGTGACCTTTGTTTTTGGGTCAGGAGGCGTGCTTTTCCTAGTTGAACCTGCTATCACAAATTACGGAGACGGTCTTTGGTATGCTTTTGTGACTTCGACGACTGTCGGCTACGGGGATCTCCTAGCTGTGACCTTGATTGGAAGGATTACCAGTGTCTTCTTGACGATTTATGGGCTCATATTTTTTGGCTGTTTATCAGCTGTTATTATTAATTATTATACCGATTTAAATAAGGAAAGAGGAGAGGACAAATGACTGCCAATTATTCAACACGGGAATACCGTGAGAAATTATACGATGACCTTCATGTTCGATTGAGAGATACAGCGATTTTGATGTGTGCAATTTTTATTGCCTCTATCGGTCTAAATATGAATTCAACAGCTGTTATTATTGGAGCCATGTTAATTTCACCTCTCATGACACCGATTGTTGGACTGGGATTCGGTTTAGCTATTTTTGATACGCGTTTAATCAAGCAATCTCTAGAGGTTTTATTGACTCAAGTGTTGGTCAGTTTGCTTGTCTCGACTCTGTATTTCTGGATTTCTCCCTTGTCTTATGCAAGTAGCGAGTTGATCGCACGAACCTCTCCAACCATTTGGGATGTTCTCATTGCTATTGCTGGTGGGATTGCTGGTGTGATCGGTTCAAGGAAAAAAGAAGCAAACAATATCGTGCCAGGAGTAGCCATTGCTACAGCTTTGATGCCGCCTATCTGTACTGCTGGCTATGGTTTAGCTAATGGGAATGTACGATTTTTATTGGGGGCTCTCTATCTTTTCTTGATCAACTGTGTCTTTATCATGCTAGCCAACATTGTTGGAACAAGAATTTTGATGAGAAAATCTCCTTTAACTTCATTTAAAGAGCTGAGCATTAAAATGAGAATTGGCTTGATTTCTTTGATTGTATTGTTGATTCTTCCAGCTAGCTATTCGGCAGTTACTCTGACAATAGAACAAGCGCGCAAAGAAGGGATCAAACAGTTTGTAGGAAAAGAGTTCGCCAATTATACGGTTATTAATCAAGTCTACAAGTCAAGTAACAATGAATTGGTCTTGACGGTTGTTGGAGATCCGATTTCAGAAGAAGAATTAGAAACACTCCACCAAAAACAAGCCTCTTACGGTATTCAATCTGTTCAATTGAAAGTGAATCAAGTTCAGAACTCGCCAACATTAGATAGTGAAGCGACCAAGGAATTTTATGAAAACATTGACAAGTATATTGATCAAAAACTCTCTGAAAAAGATTCACAAAACGATCTCGTAAAAGAAAATGAAGCAGACAAGGATTGAGGACAATGAACTGAATCGGTTTTTACGCCGTGTTTTTCTTGTATCTTCCTCTTTCTTACTTATAGCAGGTTGTTTTTGCTTGAATAAGAAATAAATTAGAAGTTCTATCATCTAAGAAAAATGATGAAAAAAATCATTTAACTAATGGTGTGAACGTTTAGTGTTTATCAGCTCCATTCTCTGTAATTTTGGGGGTAAAATCCACACCATTTAGATAAAATTAGTTGAATTTGATTGGAAAAACGCTTTTATAAAAGCGGAGAAAAGTCTTGATATTACGCTGTTTTTAGTCCAACTGAAATTCATACTTTCCAAACCAGGTCTTAAGAAAAAAGGTAGAGAAAAAGGTAGAGTTTGGATTGAAATACAATGCAATATATCGCATTTGGCAAAAAGAAAAAACGCTTTAAATCAGCGTTTTTCTTATGTATTGATTCGTATTGAACCCCTACTTAACTTCTGTAAACACTACGTGCTTGCGAAGTTTTGGTGAGTATTTCTTCAATTGAAGACGGTCTGGAGTGTTACGTTTGTTTTTAGAAGTAAGGTACAAGCGTTCACCAGATTCTTTGTGTTCAAGTGTGATATTTACGCGCATGGTATCTCCCTTCTATTATTCAGCTGATGCAGCTTTAGCGATTTTACGTCCTTTGTAGTATCCTTTAAGTGATACGCGGTGAGAACGTGAGTAATCTCCAGTAGTTTCGTCAAAGTTTACAGATGGAGCTGTTACTTTGTAGTGTGTACGACGTTTGTTTTTCTTCGCTTTTGAGGTGCGACGTGCAGGTACTGCCATTTTCTTTTCTCCTTTAGGTATTTAAATTCGATTCAATCTAGTGATTTTCATCAACCATACTAGGATAACACATTTTTTTTGTAAAGTAAAGTTACTTGACAAAAAAAGATAAAAAAATTAGAAGCTAGTAATCGAAATTTTCTGAAAATTCAAGAATTTTATTCTGTTCTTCATGCGGAAATTGTGCTATAATGGTAAAAACTGAAATGGGAGGGAACAAATGACAGAATTAGATACACGTCACCGCAGTAGCGTTTATGACAGTATGGTGAAATCACCAAACCGTGCCATGCTTCGTGCCACTGGAATGACAGATAAGGACTTTGAAACACCGATTGTGGGAGTGATTTCAACTTGGGCGGAAAATACACCATGTAACATTCACTTGCATGATTTTGGGAAATTGGCTAAAGAAGGTGTCAAATCTGCGGGCGCTTGGCCTGTTCAGTTTGGAACCATTACCGTAGCAGACGGGATCGCCATGGGAACGCCTGGTATGCGTTTCTCTCTAACATCTCGTGACATCATCGCGGACTCTATTGAGGCTGCGATGGGTGGTCACAACGTGGATGCCTTTGTCGCTATCGGTGGCTGTGACAAGAACATGCCTGGTTCTATGATTGCCATTGCCAATATGGATATTCCAGCTATTTTCGCCTATGGTGGTACTATTGCACCGGGAAATCTTGATGGCAAAGACATTGACTTGGTTTCTGTCTTTGAGGGTATCGGAAAATGGAACCATGGTGACATGACAGCTGAGGACGTGAAACGTCTCGAATGTAATGCCTGCCCTGGCCCTGGTGGCTGTGGTGGTATGTATACAGCTAATACCATGGCAACTGCTATCGAAGTTCTCGGTATGAGTTTGCCAGGATCTTCATCTCATCCAGCTGAATCAGCTGACAAGAAAGAAGATATCGAAGCAGCAGGACGTGCTGTTGTCAAGATGCTGGAGCTTGGTCTCAAACCATCAGATATCTTGACTCGTGAAGCTTTTGAAGATGCCATCACTGTAACTATGGCTCTCGGTGGTTCTACAAATGCCACTCTTCACTTGCTTGCCATTGCCCATGCGGCTAATGTTGACTTGTCACTTGAGGACTTCAATACGATCCAAGAGCGCGTGCCTCACTTGGCTGACTTGAAACCATCTGGTCAGTATGTCTTTCAAGACCTCTACGAAGTCGGTGGTGTCCCTGCGGTTATGAAATACCTCTTGGCAAATGGTTTCCTTCATGGCGACCGCATCACATGTACTGGTAAGACAGTCGCTGAAAACTTGGCTGACTTTGCAGACCTTACACCAGGCCAAAAAGTCATTATGCCACTTGAAAATCCAAAACGTGCAGACGGTCCGCTTATCATCTTGAATGGGAACCTTGCCCCTGATGGTGCGGTTGCTAAAGTATCAGGTGTGAAAGTGCGTCGCCACGTTGGACCAGCTAAGGTCTTTGACTCAGAAGAAGATGCTATCCAGGCTGTTCTGACAGATGAAATCGTTGATGGCGATGTAGTTGTTGTCCGTTTCGTTGGGCCTAAGGGTGGTCCTGGTATGCCTGAGATGCTATCCCTTTCATCCATGATCGTTGGTAAAGGTCAAGGAGACAAGGTTGCCCTCTTGACGGATGGACGCTTCTCTGGTGGTACTTATGGTCTGGTTGTCGGACATATCGCTCCTGAAGCTCAGGATGGTGGACCGATTGCTTACCTCCGTACAGGTGATATCGTTACGGTTGACCAAGATACCAAAGAAATTTCCATGGCCGTATCAGAAGAAGAACTTGAAAAACGCAAGGCAGAAACAACATTGCCACCTCTTTACAGCCGTGGTGTTCTCGGTAAATATGCCCATATCGTATCATCTGCTTCACGCGGAGCCGTGACAGACTTCTGGAATATGGACAAGTCAGGTAAAAAGTAAACTCAAAAAGCAAGCCAAAAATGGGATTTTATTCTTTAAAAGAATAACGGCATAATCGGATTGATTTCCGGCTATGCCGTTTTCCCTTTTGTATTAGGTATATGGACTTCCCTAATGTAGTTCAAATGAATAATAGTTTGCTTTTTGTTCTTGTTCCAGGAACCTTTTTTATTTTCATATCCACTATTTTCGCAACGAAAGTGCGGATGATCTCAGTAGTCTGATCCATGATGTCTATGAAGTTATGCACAATATCAAAAATTAATTCACGTTCAACTGTTGCTCTTGGCAGGTAGTGATAAAAGTTTTGAGTTCAGTCTTACGACTTTCAGGTTGATTCGGTTCTTTTTCAGCTAATTTTGTAAGCAACATTATCTATATAGAGTCATTCTATATGAATATCAAGCTTTTAAATTCCTGCATCCATCAACATGAGCTCCTGTGGCAGTTTTTCGTACAGCGTCTATTCCTCCTTTCCGAGGACCATCTTGCTATTTCCCTCTATAAGATGGGCTTGATAAAACAAAAAATCTGACGTTTTTTGAAAAAAGATTTAGAAAATGAGAAATCCTACTGAATACATTTATCAGTAGTTTTTTGTTTTTAGCCATTTTTAGTAGTTATTAGTAATAAAACACTATATATTGTAATAAAGCTAATTGTTTTTTAGACTAATCTATGATAAAATGATTAGAAATTAAGGAGGTACCCGATGAACAACGAAGAAAAATGGGCATCAATGGAGGAACTTTGTAAGCATCTTGGTCTAAGCAGAGATACTGTAAAAAAGATGATTCACACGCAGAATCTTCCTGCCTATAAAATAGAAAGAAAATGGAAATTTAAGATTAGCGAAGTTGATTCGTGGATTCGAAAAAACAATCGAATTACCGATGCAGAATAACGAGGTATTCAATATGATAAAAACAATTGATTTATTTGCAGGTGCAGGAGGATTAAGTCTTGGATTTCTTATGACCGGAAAATATCAGATTGTTGCTGCTGCGGAAATTAATAAAAATGCACGAGAAACTTATAAGACTAACATTACAAAAGATAATGATAACTTTGAATTTATAGAAAATGTTATTGATTATGATTTTTCAACCCTAAACTCAAGATTTGAAAACTCAATTGATGTTGTAATAGGCGGACCTCCTTGTCAAGGATTTTCAAATGCTAATAGGCAAAAAAATCATTTGATTAGCATGAATAACAGCTTAGTTAAAGAATACTTCAGAGCTATCCGACAAATTCGTCCGAAAGCTTTTGTTATGGAAAATGTTAGCATGCTTGAGTCAGAAACCCACAGATTTTATGAATCCCGCAAAGATAACGATGAAATAGACTCACTTATCGCAAATGGATATGATATCCCAAAAAGAATGGATACATTAGTACTATCAAAAGTTTCGTTTGATGGTATAGATATGTGTAGACTACCTGAGTCCGACTTGAGAGAAATATTTATTCCGAAACAGTTAACACATCTTTTATCTGTATTGCAAAAAAATATCAATAATCCAAGAAGACTGCCAAACTTTCTTTTAAAAAATAAAGCTACAATTGAAAAACTAATTAATTCATATATCTGTAGCGAAGATTTTGCTAATTCAACAGCAAAGCAACAAATAATATCAAAATTAGAAACAATAAAATGTGAGTTAGAGAATAGCCGTCCTGAAAAAGCATCTGAGGAATTGGACTACATAGTCGGTTTACAAAAGCTGATAAAGTCCATTTCAGAAATAACCGAAAACGAATTAATTGGGAATTATGAATATTCCGCTGAAGATGGTTTGCGTTTTATAGTTAATTCATATTCTGTTATTGATTATATTAATGCGATTCTTGGAGACGAATATATTCAAAAAGGTAATGTATTTAATGCCAAATGGTTTGGTGTCCCACAGGAACGTCGAAGGTATATAGTTGTAGGAATAAGACGCGATATATACATAGACAAAGATATTGATTTGATTTTGCCAAATGAAACTATAGCCAATAAAATTCCTACTGTAGGTGAGGCAATTTTAGATCTTTCGAATTATGAGGTTGGCTATAAACTACACTATACTCCAATCCCTTATGTAGAAAAAAAAGGTATAAGTAGCTATGCTCGCTCTATGCGCAAGGGTAGTAAGAGTGTTAAAAACCATATAACAACGAAAAGCACAGATAAAGCATTAGAGCGTTTCAAGAAAATTAAACAAGGAAAGAATTTCCACAGTCTTGGTATTGAAGATAAGGATACATATTCAAAACCCGAAAGGACACAGAACACAATATATTTGAGGCTTGACCCAAATAAACCTAGTGGAACAGTGGTAAATGTTCGTAAATCCATGTGGATACATCCAATACTGGATAGAGCAATAACTGTCAGAGAAGCAGCAAGACTTCAGTCTTTCCCTGATTCCTTCGAGTTTATTGGCACTAAAGATTCCCAATATCAGCAAGTTGGAAACGCCGTGCCACCACTATTAGCCAAAGGAATTGCAGATTTAATCTTTAAATATTTACAATAATTAAACAATAATAAAAAATACCGCGATTTTCACTGAATATTTCGTGGTATTTTTTTATTATTTGCTTTCGTAATAATTATTAATAAATATATTTGTAATATATTTAGAATATATTGCAAATATTGTTGACTATATAAAATATAAATGATATACTTTAGGTAACATACGAAAAATGGAGGTTCCCATTATGGGCAAAAAACAGGAAACTAAACGTGAGAAGTTTATTAGGCTTGCTGAAGCACGTACTAACAAAATAATTGATATGCTACAACTTCTTGGTAACTGCTCGAATTTAAGCACATATGATTACACTCAACAAGATGTTGATAAAATATTTGCTGCAATCGAATCCGAAGTTCGTGAAACTAAGAAAAAATTCAACAAATCAGAGAGCAAAAAAGGTTCTCGTTTTACATTAGATTAAGGAGGAACTTCCATGGTTTTTACTTCAATACCACAAAATTACAGAAATAATGTAGACTGGATCCTAGGCGCATACACTGATGCAGGTGTAACCTTCCCGAATGGTTTTCAAAAGGATGCGATACAGAATGCTGTTGGTGCAAGACCAACAAAAAATTGGAAAAATTGGAGATGTGATATTTCTTTAATTGAAAATGACCGGGGCAGATATGTTGTCGTCGAGGACTCTGGAACCGTGGGTTTGACTGGAAATAATACTCCCGCTGAACAGATTAATGAACTGATGGCAGAAGGTAAAGTTCTACCTCCAGAGGAACGGCTTTCGCGTTTCACCTCAATGTTTAATTCCGGTGGTAATACTACTGGAGGTGGCCTTTTTGGTGCTGGTAAGAGTGTTTACTCTGTTGCTTCTAAAACCTATACTTATTATTATGATTCACTCCGTGAAGATGGAATGTATGTATCAAATGTCAATAAAGGTGGCCAAGTTAATTCTATCGCTTATGAAGGATCTGAAGCCAAAAAATATATTAAAGAGAACACAGGTTTAGACGAGAAGAAAACCGTTGGTACTCGAATCATAATTGAAAAACCAAAAGACGAATTGGTTGAATCCATAACAAGTGGAGAACTCGTTCCACTTATCCAAGAGTCCTGGTGGTTAATTATTGAGCGTTTGCCAGCAGGCTCTGCTATTACTGTAAATAATGTTCCTATTACAGTTCCTGATGATATTAAAAAAACACGACGAGCGTATGAATTGCAAAAACCAGAAAGTTATTCTCAGGGGTATAAAGTCAAGCACTTCGGATTATATGTCTTCGAAGATGGCGGAAATATATGGTCTGGACTCTCTTATTATCGCAAGGGAATGAAAATTGGCGAGATTGACATCAAGGATATTCCTAAAGATGTTGAAGGAAAATTTTGGGGATATGTAGAGGTAGATGAGCTTTGGGAAGATGAACTCTCTGATATTGAGGATAAGGTTCATTTCGGTGTGAGTAAGGGAAAGAAACATACTAATACTTATCAGAATTTGAAGAACTACTGCAATAATAAATTCCACGAAAACATGGTTAAATGGGGATTCATAAAGGATAATAAGACTGAAGATAAAAAACTTAATGATGAATTGCAATCAATCGCAGAAGAACTTCAAGATCTATTTGATAACCTTGAATTTGAAAATCTTGGCACAGGTCCACAAAAGCCTGATTTTGATGTTCGTTGGCAAGATATTCGCTATCCTGTGGCAGAGACAGAAAAAGTTACATCCGGTGATGAAATTGCTTTTTCTGTTAGAATAAAGAATTCCTATACAACAGACAAGAAATTTGATTATAAAATTTTAGTGGTCGACCCTGAAAACCGTTCGGTTCTACATCAGATTGATGCCGGAGAGATAACAGTAAAAGCAAACACAGTACATCGTATGGATAAAATCCATACGGTTACGAAAAAGAATTCAAAGCAATATGCAGAAAATCGTATTGTTCTATCTGTTAAGGTTATTGGTAGTGGTAAAGAAAAGACAAAAGTTCTTCCGTATTTCTTTGACATAGATAAGCCAGATACCTCTCGTGAAACTGTTGGCTTGACACTGCATGAATGTTTGTTCCCTGTCCAAGGCAGTCGTCGTGTAAATTTTGGTGAAGCTGTTCGTAAAGTATGCTGGAAGATTGAGAATAAGCGAAATCACACATTAAATTATCGTTTGAATGTAAGCATCCACAAAGCAAATGCAAGTGATAAAACATGTCCTAAAATAGTTGACGTACTGTCACTTACAGGTATAATTCCTCCATTCGAAGATCAGATTACCCCTTATTTAGATGAGATTGTCTTTGATAAAGACACATACGAACCTTATCTTTCCGAAGGCACATTGGAACTTCGGGCAAGACTGATAGCAAATGAAGACGATCCAATCTATGAAAAGGGCGATAAAATAACTTCTTATCATTTTAAAATTTTCCTAAATATGGATGAAAAGAATGGAAAGAGAGAGTCGTTTAGGATCGAACTTTCCAAATCAAAAAATAATTTTGAGCGCTCGTGGCGAACTCCGGGAAATGATAGAAAAATCACTATAAATATTGAACATCCAGCATACAATAGTGTGGCTGATTATCCGGATTTTCGACATGATTATCTTCGCGAACAAATGTTGAAACAGTATGTTCTGCTCTATCTAGATGAAGGTAAATATGATATATTTGGAGATGGGTTTATTGGTCTTGAGCCACAAGAAGCTGCTGATAAAGTACTTCAGAAAGTGGAAAGTGTTTATTATGAAAGTCTTAAATAAGGGGAGTTTTTATGAAACACGTGGTATCATTGGATAAAGATGGTAATCTAGTATATAAGGGTCTACTTACCGCAAAAGAAATTGCCACTATAGATGAGATTAAAAATGCACTTGAACAAGAAATCCCTCAAATTGAAGCAGATCTAGAGGAGGTATATGGTAAAAGTGTGTTGTACAAATACAATCTGGGTAAATTTCTGGGAGAATTACTAACTAAATATAATATATCTGCTTCTGAACGCAAACAATTTTGGGATGAAATCAAAACATTTGCTACGAAAGAAAATCGTCGCAGAGATGAAAGTAAGAATGCTGAAACCCGTAGTTTCTATGGTCAGTGCTATAGATTGTCGCAATTTGATCAAGAAGTAGTAGAAAAACTTTCTTGGCGCCAATGGCAAGATATTCTTGATAGAGTTCTCAATAGAGAAGATGAAAGAATATTTGAGTGGATTAGAAATAAAAAAGAGAAAATCCGTGAAGATGACTGGCGTGAATTTGAAAAAGGCTTACACCTATATTTGAAAAGCAAGGATACATCGGTTTTTACGAATGATGAGCTGTTTGAAATATACGAATCGATTCTAAATATGAGTCAATATTGGCGTATTGCTTTTGATAAGTTCAAAAAAGATTTTCCCGACAGTGCAAAAATTAAATCCAAAGGACGTAGATCGAAGAAATATCAATCGACTTGTTTCCAACTTAAACGAGAACTACACAAGCCTCTCGATGACAGTATATTTGAAAAAGCATTTGAATTGGCAATGAGATAAATAACAACACAGACCATGCAGGAGCCAAAACTCTTGCATGGCCTTTACTTTATTACTCTTCGATCGTTAGCAGTGTCCTCGGTAAATACGCCCATATCGTATCATCCGCTTCTCGTGGAGCCGTGACAGACTTCTGGAATATGGACAAGTCAGGTAAAAAGTAAACTCATACTCTTCGAAAATCAAATTCAAACCACGTCAACGTCGCCTTGCCGTACTCAAGTACAGCCTGCGGCTAGCTTCCTAGTTTGCTCTTTGATTTTCATTGAGTATCAAAAAGCAAGCCATCCTCGGCTTGCTTCTTTTTATCTTCAAAAGTGATTTGCCTCATTAACGAGGTGGCAGTCCAAGGGCAATACGGCCGTAGCGACTGATTCGTGTGATCTTCCAGGCAGGCGACCAGGTAACTTCAACCTTGACGTCCTCGATACCTTCGATTTGTTTTAGACCTGCGACGATTTCAATAGGCAGGCTTTCGGCGCAATCGCAGGCGGTGTCGGTGAAGGTCATGACAATCTTGCAGAGGCCTGTTTCGTCCAGATTGATTTCATAAATCAGTCCTAGATTGTAAACATCCAATTCCACATCTGTATCAAAAACCTTCTCTAGTTTTTCGATAATTTGGTCTTGCAAGGCCAAAGCACGGTCATTGATTTTGATATCCTCTCTCATTACAGTCCCTCCACGTGATAAATATCCTCTATTTTCTCATAATTCTGACAATTTGGCAAGTTTTTGATGAATTTTCTGAAAAATATGATAAAATGAAGAAAATACTCAATTAAGGGGAAGTCTATGGAGCAGATTGGAAAAGTCTTTAGACAATTACGAGAGTCAAGAAATATCTCGCTGAGACAAGCAACTGGGGGACAATTTTCGCCGTCTATGTTATCCCGATTTGAAACAGGTCAGAGTGAGCTTTCGGTGGAAAAGTTTCTATTTGCACTGGAAAATATATCTGCCAGTGTGGAGGAAATCCTCTTTCTGGCTAGAGGTTGTCACTATGATACAGATTCTGAGTTGAGAAAAGAAATCACAGATATCTTGGATCCAAAGAACATAGCGCCTCTCGAAGACTTGTATCGCAAGGAGTATCAAAAGTATGCCAATTCTCAAAACAAACAGAAACATATTCTAAATGCCATTATGATCAAGTCTTATATGAAGAGCATGGATGAAACGGTAGAGTTAACAAGAGAGGAAGGGGAAGTCCTTCATGATTACCTGTTTTCTACCGAGATTTGGGGGAACTATGAACTCAATTTGTTCTCAGTTAGTTCCCCACTTTTATCTGTTCCTCTTTTTACTAGATATGTACGAGAAATGGTCCGAAAATCTGATTTTCTAATGGAGACGAAGGGCAACCGAAACCTTTTTCATACTATGCTATTGAATGGTTTTTTAGCCAGCATTGAGTGTGAAGAATTTACCAATGCCTATTATTTTAAACGTGTTATCGAAGAGCATTTCTACAAGGAAAACGAGACCTATTTCCGAATTGTCTATTTGTGGGCGGAAGGTCTCCTTGATAGCAAGCAAGGCAGAGTTAAGGAAGGACAAAAAAAGATGGAAGATGCTGTCCGTATTTTTGAGATGCTTGGCTGTAACAAATCTGCCGAATACTATAGAAATACACCCGATTGTTGAATATCTGCAAACTAAGAAAATAATTTGAAATTTTAAGCGATAGAACTTTTGACTACTCTCAGGTCGTTACAAAAGTTCTATCGTTTCTTTGCTCATTTTGTGTGTTGCATATATTCAAAAGTTTTCCCTTTCAATTTCTAAGTGCTATACTATAGTCATACTTCATATAGGGATTATAACAAGAAGGGAGATTACCTATGAAACTATTGTTTAGAAATCAAGCTTATCGACTCTTGACTTTGTCGCGCTTCTTCAATGCCTTTGGTGCTTCGATTTTTAACCTAGTATTTGTCGTTTATGCATCGACCTTGCCACAAGCCTCTTTTGCTGTTGCTACGGCGAATATTGTCATGATTCTTCCGACTCTCTTTACAGTTTTTGTAGGGATTCGGGCAGATTACACAAGGGAAAAGGTCAAATGGATGGTCTATAGCGGTTTGTTTCAGGCGGTTTTATTTTTTCTGGCAGCCCTAGTTGTTCAGCAAGCTAGTCTCTTTGCCTTTTCTAGCCTGTGTTTGATCAATGTCATCAGTGATGTGATCAGTGATTTTGCTGGTGGTTTGCGAATGCCTCTCGTTAAGGAAAAAGTAGCTGAAAAGGATCTGATGGAAGCTTATTCTTTTTCCCAGTTTATCACATATATTTCAGCTATTGGTGGTCAAGCTTTTGGAGTTTGGCTCTTAGGTCTATCGGTCAACAATTTTTCCCTTGTTGCGGGAATCAATGCCTGCTTTTTCCTAGTATCAGCCTTTATTCTCTTTTTAGGAAAAAGCAAATTGAGTCTGTCAATGTCATCTGCTGATGGTGAAAACCTAAAAAATGAGAAGCTTTCTATCAAAGACCAGTTCCTAACAATTTACCGAAATTTACGTCTCGTTTTTCTTAAAGGTGGACAGAAAAACTTTGGTTTCATGATCTTTGCTGTCTTGCTTATTAATGCCTTGGGTGGGGCTTTAGGAAGCATCTATAACATCTTCTTTTTGAGCCATTCTCTCTTGAATTTTTCTTACACAGAGGCACTATTTATCAATCAATTCTGTGTTTTAGTAGCAATCATCATCAGTAGCCTTACGGGCAATGATTATTTTGGGAAGCAGTCCCTGCCTAGATTGATGATGTGGGCGACCGTAGGACTCAGTCTAATTGGTCTAGCTAATGTATTCAATCAAGTCGTGCTTGGTTTGCTATTTCTATTTTTAACTCTCTATGTGTCTGGTAAAGTTCAACCAAAGATTAGTGCCATGCTCATGAAAAATCTAGCCCCAGATGTTCTAGCTCGTACCAGTAATTTTTTAGGTTTATTGTTTACCTTATCCATACCTGTGGGAACAGCTTGTTTTTCACTTCTAGCTGTATGGAATATACAGTTGACTTGGATGTTATTTGTTGGTCTTTCCTTGCTAGCTATTCTTTTGACAATTATTAATCTCAAAAATGATATCTAAATCCTAATTTTATTCATACTGTTTTAATCCCTCTATTTATGGTAAAATAAGACTATTAAGTTTAAAGAGGATTCCCTATGAAATTACAAAAACCAAAAGGAACGCAGGATATTTTACCTGCTGAGTCTGCTAAATGGCAGTACGTTGAGGGCTTTGCCCGTGAAATTTTCAAGCGCTATAACTATGCAGAAGTGCGCACGCCTATTTTTGAGCATTACGAGGTCATCAGCCGCTCTGTCGGAGATACAACGGATATCGTTATCAAGGAAATGTACGATTTTTATGACAAGGGTGACCGCCATATTACCCTCCGTCCAGAAGGAACTGCGCCCGTTGTCCGCTCTTATGTGGAAAATAAACTCTTCGCACCAGAAGTGCAAAAGCCAAGTAAGTTCTATTACATGGGCCCTATGTTCCGTTATGAGCGTCCACAGGCAGGGCGTTTACGCCAATTCCACCAGATTGGTGTTGAGTGTTTTGGCTCTAGCAATCCAGCTACCGATGTGGAAACCATCGCTATGGCAGCTCATTTCTTGAAAGAAATCGGCATCCAAGGTGTCAAATTGCATCTTAACACTCTTGGAAATCCTGAGAGTCGTGCGGCTTACCGTCAAGCCTTGATTGATTATTTGACACCGATCAAGGAGACCTTGTCTAAGGATAGCCAACGTCGTTTGGAGGAAAATCCTCTCCGTGTCTTGGACTCTAAGGAAAAAGAAGACAAGGTGGCAGTAGAAAATGCACCGTCTATCTTGGATTTCCTTGATGAAGAAAGCCAAGCTCATTTTGATGCCGTCCGTCAGATGTTGGAAAATCTGGGTGTAGACTATATCATCGATACCAATATGGTGCGTGGTCTGGACTACTACAACCACACCATTTTCGAATTCATCACTGAGATTGAGGGCAATGATTTGACCGTCTGTGCGGGTGGTCGTTACGATGGTTTGGTTGCCTACTTTGGTGGTCCTGAAACTGCAGGCTTTGGCTTTGGACTTGGTGTAGAGCGCCTGCTTCTCATCCTTGAAAAGCAAGGTGTGACTCTCCCTATCGAAAACGCTCTAGATGTTTATATCGCAGTCTTGGGTGAAGGAGCAAATGTCAAGGCCTTGGAATTGGTACAAGCCCTTCGCCAACAAGGTTTTAAAGCAGAGCGTGATTACCTCAACCGGAAGCTCAAAGCTCAGTTCAAGTCCGCCGATATCTTTGCGGCTAAGACCCTCATCACGCTAGGCGAGAGTGAAGTTGAAAGCGGACAAGTGACGGTCAAAAACAACCAAACACGAGAAGAAGTGCAAGTGTCACTTGATGCTATCAATCAAAATTTCTCAGAAATCTTTGAAAAATTAGGCTTTTAATGACAGATAAACTGGTCAGGAATATATCCTGACTCTCTTTTTCCTAGGATCAACATTGCTTTTGCTTGCTTAAAAATATCTTTATAAAACCATTACTACCGTTTCTATTTTTGCAAGAGGAATTCTCTTATTAGCCCTTTTAGTTGCGACTGTATTCCACATTTTTATCAAGATGATGTGAATAACAATGCTAAGTCTTCATTTCAAATAGGAGTCTTTTATGAAATTACTTAAAAATCTTGGCTGGTTTCTTCTAGCTATTCTATCCTTTTACTTTGGCTATGGTCTGGTTCAGAGTATGGCTTTATCGGCGCTTGACCTAGGGGCTTCAATCTTTGGAGTCTTGCCACTTTATGTCGCCCTGTCAGGGGCCTATGTTTATGGAGTTTACATATGGTATCAGACAGAAAAGGTTAGCATCCAGACAACAGCTTTTAATCGTTATATCTGGTTGCCTACTCTGGTTTTGCTAGTGGCGATTACAGCCCAGTTCTTTTTGCCAGAAGATCCGTCAGTCAATCAACAAATCGTATCACAACTGACAGTTGCTCAGCCTGTCTTTGGTTTCTTTATGGTAGTGGTCTTTGCTCCTCTGACGGAAGAACTCATCTTTAGAGGGATGCTGGCGCGCTATCTCTTTCCTAAGCAGAACAACGGAAAACAGACAGCTCTGTTTCTCCTCGTATCGAGTGTGCTTTTTGCCTTGATTCATTTTCCAGGAACTTTGCAACAGTTTTTAGTTTATGCTAGTCTGGGATTGAGTTTGGGACTGGCTTATGTGAGCCGAAAAGGTCTTCTTTATAGCATTTCTCTCCACGCTTTGAATAATTTAATCGGCTTTTTGATGATACTCATGCTATAATAGAGTCAGGAGGTCACATGAAACGAGTAATTTTATTAGCAGTGATACAGGCGGTCGTTCTCTTCTTTATCATCGGGGCACTTGCCTATGCCTTTAAAGGCGATTTCTTTTACAACTATCTAGTAGTTGTCTTTGCGCCTATTGCAGGTGTCTTGCGTTTTGCTTCGGCTTATGCGACGGAGATTGTTCTACCTAAAAAGGCAGCTGAGATTGCTGAAAAGCGTAAAAAAGGTTAAGAATCATAATCAGAGAATCCGATAATGTTTTCATCGGATTTTTTGTCTGTTCGTTTTGATTTCTAAAGACAATCAAACTTTTCTGATGATTTTCATGAAGAGCTTGCGCTTTTATGGTAAAATAGTAACAGAATAAAAGAGGAGAGAAACAATGAAACGTAGTATGTATGCTGGTCGTGTTCGTGAGGAACATATCGGACAAGAAATGACCTTGAAAGGATGGGTTGGCCGTCGTCGTGACTTGGGTGGTTTGATCTTTATCGACCTTCGTGACCGTGAAGGGATCATGCAGTTGGTTATCAACCCTAAAAAAGTTTCTGCAGAGGTTATGGCAACAGCTGAAAGTCTTCGTAGCGAATTTGTTATCGAGGTGACTGGACAAGTCGCTGCGCGTGAGCAAGCCAATGATAAATTGCCGACTGGTGCGGTTGAGTTGAACGTGACAGCTTTGACAGTGCTGAATACAGCTAAAACAACACCTTTTGAGATTAAAGATGGGATTGAGGCCAATGACGATACACGTTTGCGTTACCGATACCTTGACCTTCGTCGTCCAGAAATGTTGGAAAATCTTAAACTTCGTGCTAAGGTGACTCATTCTATCCGCAACTACTTGGATGAGTTGGAATTTATCGATGTAGAAACACCATTCCTTTCTAAATCAACACCAGAAGGAGCGCGTGACTATTTGGTGCCATCTCGTGTCAATAAAGGGCATTTCTACGCCCTTCCTCAAAGTCCACAAATCACGAAACAGCTCTTGATGAATGCTGGTTTCGACCGCTATTACCAAATCGTTAAATGTTTCCGTGACGAGGACTTGCGTGGTGACCGTCAGCCTGAGTTCACCCAGGTCGACTTAGAAACGTCTTTCCTTACGGAGCAAGAAATCCAAGATATCACAGAAGGCTTGATTGCGCGCGTGATGAAGGAAACAAAAGGAATTGAAGTAACCCTTCCCTTCCCTCGTATGAAGTATGACGATGCTATGGCCCTTTACGGTTCTGACAAGCCAGATACACGTTTTGACATGTTGCTTCAGGACTTGACAGAAGTTGTCAAGGGTGTTGATTTCAAAGTCTTTTCAGAAGCACCTGCCGTTAAAGCCATTGTAGTCAAAGGAGCTGCAGACAACTACTCACGTAAAGACATTGACAAGATGACCGAAGTAGCCAAACAGTACGGTGCCAAAGGTCTTGCTTGGGTCAAGGTAGTTGATGGAGAATTAAACGGACCGGTTGCCAAGTTCTTGACTGGGATCCAAGCAGACTTGACTGCAGCGCTTGGTCTTGAAGACAAGGATTTGGTTCTCTTTGTGGCGGATACGCTTGAAGTGGCGAATGCAACACTAGGTGCCCTTCGTGGCCGTATTGCCAAAGAGCTTGGCTTGATTGATAACGATAAGTTCAACTTCCTTTGGGTGGTTGATTGGCCAATGTTTGAATGGTCTGAAGAAGAAGACCGCTACATGAGTGCCCACCATCCATTTACCCTTCCACAGGAAGAAACAGCTCACGAATTAGAAGGTGATTTGGCTAAGGTTCGTGCCATTGCTTACGATATCGTCTTGAACGGTTATGAGCTTGGTGGTGGTAGCCTTCGTATCAACCAAAAAGACCTTCAAGAACGCATGTTTAAGGCTCTTGGTTTCTCGGCTGAAGAAGCAAATGACCAGTTTGGTTTCCTTCTTGAAGCCATGGACTATGGTTTCCCACCACACGGTGGTTTGGCGATCGGACTTGACCGTTTTGTGATGCTCTTAGCAGGAGAAGAAAATATCCGTGAAGTCATTGCCTTTCCTAAGAACAACAAGGCAACCGACCCAATGACACAAGCTCCATCAACAGTCGCTCTCAAACAACTAGAGGAACTCAGCTTACAAGTAGAAGAAGATGAAACAAGCAAAACAAATTAAGCGGTGCCGCTATTATCTGCGCCGCTTTGCTTATCAGATAAAAATCTTACGAGTTTTACAAAGTATCTCTCGAGAAAAATATGATGAGAAAGTATCGGCCTCTCTGGTTTATGGCTTTTTGTCAGCGGTAGCAGTCAATTTCTTTTTTCAACCAGGGCACGTTTACTCCAGTGGTGCGACGGGTCTGGCACAGATTATCTCTGCTTTGAGTAATCACTGGTTTGGTTTTTATATTCCGATATCGCTAACCTTTTATGCTATCAATTTTCCATTGATGATTTTGGCTTGGTATCAGATTGGGCATAAGTTTACAATCTTTACCTTTATCACAGTATCCATGAGTTCCCTCTTTATCCAGCTTGTGCCAGTTGTGACTTTGACAGAGGATCCCATCATCAATGCCCTTTTTGGGGGAGTTGTCATGGGCTTGGGAATTGGTTTTGCGCTCCGTAACAATATTTCTAGCGGAGGTACAGATATCGTCAGTCTGACCATTCGAAAGAAAACGGGTAAGAATGTCGGTAGTATTTCTTTCCTGGTAAATGGGACCATCATGCTGATAGCAGGTTTGACCTTTGGTTGGAAATACGCCCTTTACTCCATGATTACCATCTTTGTCTCCAGTCGTGTGACAGACGCGGTCTTTACAAAGCAAAAGCGCATGCAGGCCATGATTGTGACCAATAATCCTGACAAGGTAATCGCAAAAATCCATAAAAAATTGCACCGCGGAGCAACCATGATCCACGATGCAGAAGGAACCTATAATCATGAGAGAAAAGCAGTCTTGATTACGGTTATCACGCGAGCAGAGTTTAATGATTTTAAACACATCATGAAACAGGTCGATCCGACAGCCTTTGTCTCTGTATCCGAAAATGTCCACATCCTAGGACGATTCGTAGAAACAGACAATTAATAATACTCAAAAGACCAGCCTTGAGGCTGGTCTTTATTTTTCGATAATTTTGTGTCCAATCAACTGGCGGTAACAAATCTGTTTATTGTTTTTGGCATCGTTAATAATCTGGAGAATGGTTTCAAAGGAAACGCGCCCGAGTTCTAAGCTATTGATATCCACATAGGCTGCCAAGTTCAGTTTAGGGTTGACCGAGTCAAAGCTGAGGACAGGGACATCCAGTTGGTGTTTTACGATGTAATCACAGACCCCTGCAGCAAGAAGGCTATCAATAGTAATAATAGCATCAATATTTGGATCATGCTCGAAGAGAAGTTTACTAAAGCGATAACCATTATCTTCAAGAAATTCGGTCGCAAAGTAGGTCAGATTTGGATCAATAGGAAGTTGGTATCGTTTAAGAGCTAACTCATAACCCATTAGACGATCTTGTGTTACGAAAAGTTTTTTGGTTCCTCCGATGAAGGCAATTCGCTTGCATCCTTTTTTGATGAAATATTCTGTTGCATCAAAACCTGCCTGGACATTGTCATTATCGACGAGCGGAATGAAGGGAGATAGAGATTTACCTAAGATAAGGAAAGGAAATTGCTCATCTGCTACTAGCTTAACCAAAGGATCCTCTTCTTGGGCATAGAGGAAAATCAAACCATCTACACGCTTACCATAGACCATCTGGGAAATAGCTTTGAGCCGCTCTTTTGCATCTTTCCCCGTTGCAATCTGGATAGCATAGTGGTTCTCAGATGCCACTTGGGCGATCCCTCGTAGAACAGATGGGAAGAAAGGATTTTGGTAAAAGGCATCCGAGTCGTCAGGAAGCACCAGGCCGATAACTTGAGTATAGCTACTTACCAAGCTACGAGCATTGAGATTGGGGTGGTAGTTGAGCTCCTTCATCGCCTTGCGAACTCGTTTTTTGGTTTCATCACTAATCGTTGATTTGTTTTGAATAACGCGGGTAACAGTTGAAGGTGAGACACCTGCTGCCTTGGCCACGTCTTTAATCGTAACGGGCATAAAAATCTCCTATTTATGATAATCTGGATCACGGAAGTGTGTCTTGTAAAAAATGGTGACCAGATAAAGAACAAAAAGAATGTTTTGTACAGTGATAAGGGTTGCCATATTTTGGCCAAAAAGTCCCAAAATAAGCGTAATCAGAGTGGGTAATCCTAAACAGTTCAAGATAAAATGGTAGCACTCTTTAAAGGTCCTAAATGAAAAGAGGCGTGATCTTTTAGTGATATAAAGGAGAAAGCTAGCTCCAAGAGAGACAATGAAGAAATTCAATCCAAAGAGAAAGCTTGCACCAAGAACGAGAAAGAGACTGATATAGACCCGGTTTTGTTGATACCAGTCTTTAGAAATGGCCTGGGTAAGATCTTCCTTACTCTGGAAACTCTCCGTTTGAATCGCGTGGTAGCGAATGCGAGTCAGTTCCTTACTTTCCTTGCTGATGACGAGTTCTTCCGTATCAAAATGAAGTTGCAAGTCCTTTGGAAATTCATTGCTTTGGCTTGGACCAATTAAAAGAGAAGGCTGATGATTCTTCGTACCTGAGTAGTTCAGCTTTCCATCAACGATTTGTGTATTCTCTGACAAATCCATGATGGCTTCATCTGTCAGCGGTGTATAAACATTATCGATAAAGGTATCCAGTGGATACGTTTCCTGTGAGCTGTTTTGAATGGCAATCGGAACCATAGACAAGCTGATGAGGAAAATGCTCGTAAAGAGAAGCTGAAACCAGTTGAGTCCGAAACGTTTTGACAGGGGCTTACGAAATCCCCAGATACTAGAGAAATACGAGAATGGATATGGAAGCATAGGCATCTTTCTAAAAGGTGTTTTCTATATGAGTATTATTATATAGAGAAATGTGCTTTATTTCAAGTCTAGTAGATAAATTGCTGATTGAAAAGCGGATTTTGCTACTATTTGCGATCTTGTGTCCAATCCTGCAGCTTTAGCAACAAGATCCAAAATGAAAAAGGGTGGCGGGGATAGATTATCCCTTGTCGCCACCACTTGTAAGTCCTGAAACAAAGTTCTTTTGTAGGAAGAAGAAGAGAATACAGATTGGAAGGGCGATGAGGATAGCACCTGCTGAGAAGTAGGCAATCTTCAAGTTTTTCACATTGCTGACAAAGGTCTGTAGACCAACGGCAACTGTAAAGTATTCTTTCTCACGAAGCAAGAAACTAGAGAGGATATAGTCTCCGAAAGGTCCCATGAAGGCCCAGAGCGCTTGTACTGCAACCATTGGGCGAACAAGAGGGAGAACAATTTGCCAGAAGCGACGGAAGTGTCCTGCACCATCAAGTTTTGCTGATTCATCAAGAGACATTGGTACTGTGTCGAAGTAACCTTTCATCAACCAAGCGTTCATTGGGATACCACCACCAACATATAGGAAGATGAGGAACCAGCTATGGTTAAGGGCATTCAACATAAGGGCCATAACGAAGAAGGCAGTCAAAGCGGCCATTGTTGGTACCATTTGGATGATCAAGAAGAAGACCAAACTTTGTTTACGAGCCAAGAAGTTGTAACGACTGTAGGCATAACCAGCAAGTACGATGATGCTTGTTTGGACAGCCATTGTAATCAAGGCAATGATCAAGGTATTGAGATACCAAGTGCCGTACAAGGTTTCAGTGAAGAGTCCTTTAAAGTTATCAAAACTAAAATCGACGTTACCATCTAGTTTAAAGGCTACCACGTTACCAGACTTGAAGGCTGACATAATGGTAATCAAAAGTGGATAAATAATGACGATTGATAAGCCAATCAAGTAGAGGTAAGTGAGGGTTTGAGTCAGTCTACGTTTGAGTTTGATTGAGTTATTCATCTTAGACGTCCTCCATATCAAATGCGTGTAGTTTCTTGAATGCAATCATAGAGATAGAGATGACAATAATGGAGATAATCAAGGTAACAGCTGCCGCCATAGAGTATTGTGGGGCTGTACCTGTTGTCAAACGGTAAATCCATGAGATCAAGATATCAGTTGAACCGGCTCCACCACCAACGCTACCAGGTCCTCCACCATTAAAGAGATACATGATAGAGAAGTTGTTAAAGTTGAAGGTGTATTGGCTGATCAATGTTGGAGCTGCAACAGCCAAGATCATTGGGAAAGTGATGTTGCGGAATTTTTGCCAAGCATTGGCACCATCGATGTAAGCCGCTTCGTAGAGGTCGTTAGGAATAGACTGCAAGATACCCAAGGTCAAAACGTAGATGTATGGGAAACCTAGCCAACCTTGCATCATAATCAAGGCAATCTTAGTCCAAGTCGGATCGGTTTTCCAAGGGATAAGAGCTCCATCTAGGAAAGGAAGAACCTTAGACAAAAGAGGCAAGACTTGGGTGTTGATGGCACCAACACTATCATTAAACATGTTTGAGAATGTCAAGATAGTGATGAAGGCTGGAACTGCCCAAGGAAGAAGGAAAATAACACCGAAGATACGTTTTCCTTTGATAAATGGTTGGTTGGCAATGATGGCAGTAAAGATACCAATGACAATCTGCAAAGTAGAAGCAGATAAAGCCCAGATAATGGTCCAAGAAAGAACGGAACCAAAGGCTGAACGGAAGGTACTCAAACTCCAGATGTTTGTGAAGTTCGTTAAACCAACCCAGTCCAACAATTTGTTTGGTGGCAAGTGTTGGAAGTCGTAGTTGGTAAAGGCAATCATCAAGGTTACGATAACAGGGAAGATAATTGCAAATGTCATCGCTACATACGATGGGATGATTAAAAGGTATGGGAATCCATTTTCATAAATGCCTTTAATCATGTCCTTGAAGGTACGAGCTACGGGAATACCGTTGTTGATACGTTTAGCAGTCGTATGTGCATCCTTGATATTAAAGATGTAAAAGAGCAAGTAAACGACAACAAAGATAGAATGGAAAGCACCGCGAATCAGCATGAAGAGTGAATTATCACGGCCAGGTTTGTCACCAAGGGTGACCAAATTGCTTAATTCAGGGGTTGCAAGTGTTAGAAAATACAGAACAAATAGAACAGTAATGCCAAGGAAAATAAATCCTTTAGCTTTTTGTTTGTTATAGATTTGTCCTAAACCAGGAATGATTGACAGCAAGGCTGCTTTGCGAGGCTGTTGTTTTTCCATGATTACTCCTTTCATAGGATGCGAGTTTAAACTCGGATTCAATCGTAAGATACGTACATCTGATAAGAAGCATATCTATAAATTCAAAGGGGGATTTTGCTTCCACCCCCCTTGAACAATTCAATTAGTTACCAAATTTTTGTTGGATTGTTTCCTTGATCAATGTTACAGCATCGTTAGCAGCTGTTTTCGCATCTTTCTTACCACTTACAGCATCAAAGAGCATAGTTTTTGCTGGATCCCAAACTGTTGACATTTGTGAGATGTTTGGCATTGGTTGAGCGTTCTTGAACTGTTTGATAACAGCTGTAGTCAACTCATCGTTTTTGCCTTCAGCATAAGTACGAGCCTCAGTGTTAGCTGGGATTTCATTGGTTGCATCGTAGAATGCTTTTTGTTGTTCAGTTGAAACTAGGAAGTCTACAAATTTTTGAGCGCCTTCAAGGTTCTTAGTGCTTGATGGGATGATCCAAGCTTTACCACCACCGAATGCTGCGTAATCTTTACCGTTTGGAAGAGTTGGGATAGTCGCAACACCGTAGTTTACTTTAGCATCTTTAAAGGATTGAGCTTTCCAAGGACCATCGATGATAGCAGCTGTTTTGCCTTCTTGGAATTGAGTTTGGATCAAGTTACCAGCACCTTCAGTATCTTGCATACCTTTAGGCCATTTTTCGTACCAAGATTTAGCGTATTCGATACCTTTGATTGCTCCGTCGTTTGCAAGACCGATATCTTTAGGATCTTTACCATTTTGACCGAATACATAACCACCGTTACCAGCAAGGAGTCCATATGCGTAGTAGAAGTTTGTCCAGTCAGCTAAGAAGGCAGTAGTTTTGCCATCTTCACCAGCGAAAGCATATTTGCTATCTTTTGCAAGTTCTTCTAGTTCAGCAAAAGTTTTTGGAGCTTCTTTTAGCAAGTCTTTGTTGTAGTACATTACGAGAGACTCGATAACGGCTGGAGCACCATAGACTTTACCACCAACAGTTACAAGAGATTTAGTAGTATCGTCTGTTTTCGCACCATCACTAAGAGTTACTTCTGAAAGTTGTCCGTCAGTACCAAGGCTACCTACACGGTCGTATGGAGCCATCATAACATCAGGGGCTTTACCAGATTGGTTGTCAAGTGAAAGGTTATCAAGACCACCCATTTGGTCTCCTGTTTTGATCGTAACTTTTACGCCAGATTCTTTTTCGTAAGCTTTTGCAGCTGATTCAGCGAAGGCTTTATATTGGTCTTCAACGTAGAAAGTGATTTCTTGTGCTTCTGAAGAGCTAGTATCAGCTGCTTTGTCAGCAGATTTGCTTCCGCAAGCTACCAAGAGCAAGCTAGCGAGAGTAGCAGTTCCGAGCACAGCAGCGCTCTTCATGAATTTAGATGACATAGTGTATTCCTCCTAAAGAATAACAGTATAATTTATTTAGAAAACGCAAACGTTTTCTTTTATGAGCCTAGTATAGCACAAATAGAAAACGGTTGCAAGCGTTTTTAAAAAGTTTTTTAAAAAAATTTTAAGGTTTCAAACATTTGTTAAAGCCTTTATATAGGAAAAAACTTAAAATGTTTGTTTCTCTTGAATGGAAAATATATTAGGGAAACGATTGCGTAAATTCTGCTCGATTTTTCAGAAAATAGAGCAGCTGTTTGGAATGAATTATCTTAAATCAGAAAATCTTTAAAATTTTTTTGGCTCATTTCATAAAATATCAGTGGGAACAAGTTTTGTTTGATTAAAATAATTCAAAAAAATTTTTTAAAACCGCTTGCATTTGTTTTTGAAATGCGTTATACTTAAATCAACGCAAACGTTTGCGCCTTGATTTGCGCAGCGTTTTATTACAAACACATGAGGTGCTATTATGAAAAAACGTCAAAGTGGTGTGTTGATGCACATCTCTTCTCTTCCAGGAGCTTACGGGATTGGATCATTTGGCCAAAGCGCCTATGATTTCGTTGATTTCTTGGTTCGTACCAAGCAACGTTACTGGCAAATCCTCCCTCTTGGGACAACAAGCTATGGAGATTCTCCATACCAATCATTCTCAGCCTTTGCTGGAAATACGCATTTTATCGACCTTGATATCTTGGTAGAGCAAGGCTTGCTCGAAGCCAGTGACCTTGAAGGTGTTGACTTTGGTAGCGATGCATCTGAAGTTGATTATGCGAAGATTTATTATGCACGTCGTCCGCTTTTAGAAAAAGCAGTTAAACGCTTCTTGGAAGTGGGAGATGTCAAAGATTTTGAGAAGTTTGCTCAAGACAACCAATCATGGCTTGAACTCTTCGCTGAGTATATGGCGATCAAAGAGCATTTTGACAATCTTGCTTGGACAGAATGGCCAGATGCAGATGCTCGTGCCCGTAAAGCTTCAGCGCTTGAAAGCTACCGTGAGAAATTGGCAGACAAGTTGGTTTACCACCGTGTGACACAATACTTCTTCTTCCAACAATGGTTGAAATTGAAAGCCTACGCTAACGATAACCACATCGAAATCGTTGGGGACATGCCTATCTACGTAGCGGAAGATTCAAGCGACATGTGGGCAAATCCACACCTCTTCAAGACAGATGCCAATGGTAAAGCAACTTGCATCGCAGGATGCCCACCAGATGAGTTTTCTGCAACTGGTCAGCTTTGGGGCAACCCAATCTATGACTGGGAAGCAATGGACAAAGACGGTTACAAATGGTGGGTTGAACGCTTGCGCGAAAGCTTCAAGATCTACGATATCGTTCGTATCGACCACTTCCGTGGTTTCGAATCTTACTGGGAAATTCCTGCTGGTTCCGATACAGCAGCACCTGGTAAATGGGTGAAAGGTCCAGGCTACAAACTCTTTGCAGCCGTTAAGGAAGAGCTTGGTGAGCTAAACATCATCGCAGAAGACCTTGGTTTCATGACAGATGAAGTCATCGAGTTGCGTGAACGTACTGGCTTCCCAGGAATGAAGATTCTTCAATTCGCCTTCAACCCAGAAGATGAAAGTATCGATAGCCCACACTTGGCACCTGCCAACTCTGTTATGTACACAGGAACACACGATAATAACACTGTTCTTGGTTGGTACCGTAATGAAATCGACGATCCAACTCGTGAATACATGGCTCGTTACACGAACCGTAAAGAGTACGAAACAGTGCCACACGCAATGCTTCGCACAGTCTTTTCATCTGTTAGCTTCATGGCTATTGCAACTATGCAAGACTTGCTAGAACTAGATGAGTCAGCTCGTATGAACTTCCCATCTACTCTTGGCGGAAACTGGTCATGGCGTATGACAGCAGACCAACTCACACCAGCTGTTGAAGAAACTTTGCTTGACTTGACTACAATTTATCGCCGAATCAATGAAAATTTGGTAGAATTAAAGAAATAAGACATTATCAGGAGACACATAAACATGTTACCATTAAACGAATTTGTACAAAAACGTTACAATAAAACCATTGCAGAATGTAGCAATGAAGAGCTTTACCTTGCTCTTCTTAACTACAGCAAGCTTGCAAGCAGCCAAAAACCAGTTAACACTGGTAAGAAAAAGGTTTACTACATCTCAGCTGAGTTCTTGATCGGTAAACTCTTGTCAAACAACTTGATTAACCTTGGTCTTTATGACGAAGTTAAAAAAGAGCTTGCAGCTGCAGGTAAAGAGTTGATCGAAATCGAAGAAGTAGAATTGGAACCATCACTTGGTAACGGTGGTTTGGGACGTTTGGCAGCCTGCTTTATCGACTCAATCGCTACACTTGGTTTGAATGGTGACGGTGTTGGATTGAACTACCACTTCGGTCTTTTCCAACAAGTTCTTAAAAACAACCAACAAGAAACAATTCCTAACGCTTGGTTGACAGAGCAAAACTGGTTGGTACGCTCAAGCCGTAGCTACCAAGTGCCATTTGCACACTTCACATTGACATCTACCCTTTATGATATTGATGTACCTGGTTACAAGACAGCTACTAAAAACCGCTTGCGTTTGTTTGACTTGGATTCAGTTGATTCTTCTATCATCGAAGATGGTATCAACTTTGACAAGACAGATATCGCTCGCAACTTGACTCTCTTCCTTTACCCAGACGATAGCGACAAGCAAGGTGAATTGCTCCGTATCTTCCAACAATACTTCATGGTTTCAAACGGTGCGCAATTGATCATCGACGAAGCAATCGAAAAAGGAAGCAACTTGCATGACCTTGCAGACTACGCTGTTGTACAAATCAACGATACTCACCCATCAATGGTGATTCCTGAATTGATCCGTCTCTTGACTGCGCGAGGTATCGAGCTTGATGAAGCAATCTCAATCGTACGAAGCATGACTGCCTACACTAACCACACAATCCTTGCTGAAGCCCTTGAAAAATGGCCTCTTGAATTCTTGGAAGAAGTGGTTCCTCACTTGGTACCAATCATCAAAGAATTGGACCGTCGTGTGAAAGCAGAATACAAAGACCCAGCTGTTCAAATCATTGATGAAAACGACCGTGTACACATGGCTCACATGGATATCCACTACGGATACAGTGTTAACGGGGTAGCAGCACTCCACACTGAAATCTTGAAGAATTCAGAGTTGAAAGCTTTCTACGACATCTACCCAGAAAAATTCAACAACAAAACAAACGGTATCACATTCCGTCGTTGGCTCATGCATGCCAACCCAAGACTGTCTCACTACTTGGATGAGATTATTGGAGAGGGTTGGCACCATGAAGCGGATGAGCTTGAAAAACTCTTGTCATACGAAGACAAGGCTGCTGTCAAAGAAAAATTGGAAAGCATCAAAGCTCACAACAAGCGCAAATTGGCTCGTCACTTGAAAGAACACCAAGGTGTGGAAATCAATACAAACTCTATCTTTGATATCCAAATCAAACGTCTCCACGAGTACAAACGCCAACAAATGAACGCTTTGTATGTGATTCACAAATACCTTGACATCAAGGCTGGGAACATCCCTGCTCGTCCAATCACAGTATTCTTTGGTGGTAAAGCAGCTCCTGCCTACACAATCGCCCAAGACATCATCCACTTGATCCTTTGCTTGTCAGAAGTGATTGCAAACGATCCAGCAGTAGCTCCACACTTGCAAGTGGTTATGGTTGAAAACTACAACGTTACTGCAGCAAGCTTCCTTATCCCAGCATGTGACATCTCAGAACAAATCTCACTTGCTTCTAAAGAAGCTTCAGGTACTGGTAACATGAAATTCATGTTGAACGGAGCCTTGACTCTTGGTACTATGGACGGTGCTAACGTGGAAATCGCTGAGTTGGTTGGCGACGAAAACATCTACATCTTTGGTGAAGATTCAGAAACTGTTATCGACCTTTACGCAAAAGCAGCTTACAAATCAAGCGAATTCTATGCTCGTGAAGCTATCAAACCTTTGGTTGACTTCATTGTGAGCGATGCTGTTCTTGCAGTAGGTAAGAAAGAACGCTTGGAACGTCTTTACAACGAATTGATCAAAAAAGACTGGTTCATGACTCTCCTTGACTTGGAAGACTACATCAAAGTCAAAGAGCAAATGCTTGCTGACTACGAAGACCGTGACGCATGGTTGGATAAAGTCATCGTTAACATTTCTAAAGCAGGATTCTTCTCATCTGACCGTACAATCGCTCAGTACAACGAAGATATCTGGCACTTGAACTAATAATTACATAACTTAAACCCGTACCTTGAAGGTGCGGGTTTTGTCTTATCTGAAAGTTTTATTTACAGTGCTTTCCCAACCAAAATCTCTGCCTCAATGGTAATCTCTGTCAGTTGACTCCAGTCAATTTTGGTCTGGTCAACATGAAAGAGAAGGGGGGTCATGCTAAGTAAAGCTTGGCGTTGCTCGGCTGTGATGGGTTTGGTTAGGGAAGCTATTTGGATAGATTGGATGCTGAAGTATTCCTGGAAATGTTCCTTGATATCTTGGTTGGAATAGTCCTTGTTTGTCAGCTGGTCTTGTACCCTTTGACGGATTTCTTTGAGGTGATTTTCAGTCGGGATGACCTTGATCAAGATGCCATCTTTGGATAAAACGCGACGGAATTCCCCATAGTTGGCAGGTGAAAAGATGTCGAGCAGGATATCCATACTGGCGTCTTTTATAGGAAGTCGAGCCAGGTCACCGACAAACCAATTAACTGACCAGTTGAGTTCACTTTTAGCTGCGATTTGGACCGAGTCTTTTGAAATGTCAAAGGCATAGAAGGTTTTATCAGAGTGACTTTCTTGGAGTTTACGAGAGTAGAAACCTTCGCCACAACCGATATCCAAGACTGTTTTTGCGGATGGATTAGTTGTTAGTAAGTCCGAGATACCTTCTAAAATAGCCTGATAAAAACCAGCTTCAAGAATTTGCTGGCGGTTTTGGAAGTTTTCCTTGTCGTAGTTGGCAGATTGCTTGATTTGCGGAGCCAAGTTGACATAGCCGAATTTTGCCAGATCAAAAGAATGGCGGTTGCTACACTTGAGGCTAGACTCTACCAAGGCCAGATTTTCTTGGCAGATAGGGCAGGAAAAGGCAGTCGCAGAAGCAAAACGCTGAAGTTTGGGTTTGAGGTTTGTATTCATAGTTTAAGTGTATCAAAAGAGGCAAATGAAAGCAACTTTAGAAATAAGTAGATGGGAGATTCAGTAGAAATAAAACTAATTCTCCAATTTATAGAATAAAATTGCTTTTATATCTAAATTTCTATATAATAATGATAAGGAGGAAATAAGTATGTTAAAAGAAGTATTAACCGTTGCAAAAGTTGCGAAAAAATCATCACTCTTTTTGGGTGGTGTCGCATTTGGTACCCTTGGTTTGAAAATCTTGGCAAGTAAGGAAGCTAAAAAAGGTTATTCTAAAGCTTTGGCTAAGGCTTACAAGTTGAAAGACGGGCTAGATGCATCTGTTTCTGTTGTGAAACAACATGGAGACGATGTCTTGCAAGATGCCAAATATTTGTACGAGCAAGAGAAAAAAGAAGAGCAATTAGATAGCCTTATAGGAGAATAATATGTCTTTTAAAGTGCTACATAGAGGATACCAACATATCCGACTATCATCTTCTTTTTCACTCACCTTGGATATTCAAGACTATCTTCGTTCCTTGGCGAGAGATGAAAAGGGGATTGAGTCTATCCAGTTTTACATGGATCAACAGCACTTTACTCTACGCATAAAAGAAGGCTTTTCTGTATTAGATAATGCAGAAGCCTTTTTAAAAAGAATTGATAAAGGGAAAGTTTCTGAGTTGATGACTCTTCCCATTCGTAGAGAAGAGAGTGCTTATTCTATTGTTTCAGGTGCAGCGATTAAGCGTGTACTTTTTCGTAGTTTTGTGCCGTATCCTATTCGCTATATATGGACTTGTTATCAGGCTTTGGGTTATATTAGAGAAGCCTATCAAACACTAGCGCGTAAGGAACTAACGATGGAAGTCTTGGACTGTTCGGCGATTTTATTGTCCTTGTTTATGAACCAATCCAAGACAGCTAGCAATATCATGTTTATGCTTGATTTGGGGAATCATTTAGATCAGTGGTCTTTGAAAAAAACTGCAACAGATTTAGAACAAAGCCTTCTTGCAAAAGAGAGCGACGTATTCTTAGTACAGGGCGATACGGTTGTTAGTATCAAGAGTTCCGATGTTCAAATAGGAGATGTCTTGGTCCTATCTCAAGGAAATGAAATTCTGTTTGATGGACAAGTAGTTTCAGGTTTAGGTATGGTCAACGAAAGTTCCTTGACGGGAGAGAGTTTTCCAGTTGAAAAAAGAGAGTCTGATTTGGTTTGTGCAAATACAGTATTAGAAACTGGAGAGTTACGCATTCGTGTAACCGATAATCAGATGAACAGCCGGATTTTACAACTGATTGAGTTAATGAAGAAATCTGAAGAAAACAAGAAAACGAAACAACGCTATTTCATCAAGATGGCGGATAAGGTCGTCAAATATAATTTCTTGGGGGCTGGGCTAACTTACCTATTAACAGGTTCTTTTTCTAAGGCTATTTCTTTCCTATTAGTCGATTTCTCCTGCGCTTTGAAAATCTCTACTCCTGTAGCTTATTTGACAGCTATCAAGGAGGGGTTGAACCGTGAAATGGTGATTAAGGATGGGGATGTTCTGGAGAAATATCTGGAAGTTGATACTTTCTTGTTTGATAAGACGGGAACAATCACAACTAGTTATCCTATAGTTGAAAAGGTGTTACCTTTTGGGGACTATAGTGAGGAAGATATTCTCAGAATCAGTGCCTGTCTTGAGGAACACATTTATCATCCTATTGCTAATGCCATCGTCAAGCAAGCTGAGATAGAGGGAATTGAACATGAGGAAATGCATGGGAAACTCCAATATATTGCAAGCAAGGGGATCAAATCTCATATAGATGGCCAACCAGTTCTTATTGGGAATTATGTCTTGATGCAGGATGAGCAGATTCATATCAGTTCAGAACAAAATGCTTTAATTGAAGAGTACAAGAGTCACTACAATCTCTTATTCTTGGCTTATCAGAATGAATTGATTGGAATGTTCTGCATTCATACTCCTTTGAGAAAAGAAGCAAAAGCAGCCTTGGAGAAACTTAAGGCACAAGGGAAAAAATTGATTCTGGCAACAGGGGACACCTTGGTTAGGACAGAGGAATTAGTCAAAGATTTGCCCTTTGATCAGGTCTATACAGACTTGAAACCTGATGGGAAATTTGAGTTAGTAGAGGAACTGCAGAAAGCAGGTCACACGATTTTGATGGTTGGAGATGGATTGAATGACTCAGCGGCTCTAACCCTATCAGATATCGGTGTGGTGATGAATGAGAGTGCAGATATTTCTAAGCAGATGAGCGATATCTTATTGTTAGATAATCGTTTGGATTTCTTCCAAGAGTTGGATTGGCTATCATCATCTTTGCAAACACTCATCAAGAAGAATATTCAAGATACCGTTGTCGTAAATAGTAGTTTGATTGGCTTTGGCTTGTTTAATTGGCTCAGTCCTTCAAACCTCTCTATCCTACATAATCTAACAACCTTACGCATAGTCCTGCGTAGCCTGTCTATTAAGGGATAGGTGGGGACTATTCACAGCAAAAAGGAGTTACCTTTCTCGAGGGTAACTCCTTTGTTTATAGGTAAATGTTTAACAATTTAGTAAGTCAACACAAAGTATTTCTTCTTCCCGCGGCGGATAACAGTGAGTTCGTTTTCTAACTTATCTGCGTCACTCAAGACATAGTCAAGGTCTTGGATACGGTCGCCGTTGACGTAGATAGCTCCGTTTTGGACGTCTTCACGGGCTTGGCGTTTTGAATTCACCACACCAGATGACACGAGGAGTTCCACGATATTGTGGTTTTCGTCTGCTTTTACTTGGTAGTTTGGCACTCCACGAAGTCCTTGTTTGAGTTCTTTGACAGAAAGGTTTTTGATGTTTCCAGCAAAGAGTTGCTCGGTGATGTTAAGGGCTTCTTTGTAAGCTTCTTCTCCGTGAACAAGAGTCACGACTTCACGAGCGAGGACCTTTTGTGCCAAGCGTTCGTGTGGAGCCGCTTCAAACTCTTTGCGGATGTCTTCAATCTCATCGAGTGACAAGAAGGTAAAGATTTTCAAGAAGCGAACAGCGTCAGCATCCATCACGTTCATCCAGAATTGGTACATTTCGTATGGAGAAGTCTTTTCAGGGTTAAGCCAAACTGCGTTTCCTTCTGACTTACCAAATTTCTTACCAGTTGCGTCTGTGATGAGTGGAACAGTGATCACGTGACCAGTCTTGTCAGCCTTACGACGAAGCAATTCGGTACCAGCTGTCATATTTCCCCACTGGTCAGAACCACCGATTTGCAGAGTAACATTGTAGTCTTGGTTAAGGACATAGAAGTCGTACCCTTGCATGATTTGGTAGGCAAACTCAGTGTAAGAAATCCCTGTCTCGATCCGTTTCTTCACAGATTCCTTACTCATCATGTAGTTGACAGTGAAGTATTTTCCGACGTCACGGAGGAAGTCAATGAAGCTGATACTGCCAAACCAGTCGTAGTTGTTGACCATGACAGCCTTATTTTCACCATTTTCAAAGTCAAGAAAACGAGAAAGTTGCCCTTGGATAGACTTGACCCAGCCCTCTACTGTGTCTTTTGTTTGGAGACTACGCTCAGCATCTTTGAAGGACGGATCTCCGATGAGACCTGTAGCACCGCCAACGAGCGCATATGGTTTATGACCTGCTAACTGCAAGCGACGACTGGTCAAGATTGCGACAAGGTGGCCGAGGTGAAGGCTATCAGCAGTTGGATCGTAGCCAGTATAATAAGAAACTTGACCTTCTTCTAGGGCTTTACGCAAAGCTTCTTCATCAGTCGTTTGAAAAATCAAACCACGCTCTTTTAGCTCATCAAAAATGTGCATGTGTCTTTTCTCCTTTATAAAATATTGTTTCTACCTATTGTATCACAAACTCGGACAATAGCCTAGTGGAATAGGGAAGAAAGTGGCTATTTTATTGAAAGTTTCCCTTTTATGGTATAATAGAGAAAGCGAGGACATTCATGAAAGAAAGAATTAATGAATTAAAAACAAAAATGCTGCATTTTTTCCAGCAGCTAATGCAACGAATTGCAAAATGGAAGAAAAGACTAGCAGAAAAACTGGCTAATAAGAAAACCGGTAAAAAGGGGGCCTCTTCTGACAAAGTTAGAAAGGCTGGGTCTATTTTTGCTAAAGTTTTGAGTGGGTTTAAAATAGTTTTTAACACTCTCTTTATCCTAGGCTTTATCGGTGGACTGTTTGGCGCTGGTGTAGCTATGGGTTATGGAGTCGCTCTATTTGACAAGGCCCAGGTCCCTCAAGCAGAAGAGTTGGTCAAGCAAGTGAAGGATATTGCCTCCATCTCAGAAATCACTTATTCTGACGGCAGTACCATTGCCTCGATCGAGGGCGATTTATTGCGCACTTCAGTCGCTTCAGATGCTATCTCAGACAACCTTAAGAAAGCCATTGTTGCGACAGAGGACGAGCATTTCAATGAGCACAAGGGAGTTGTGCCTAAGGCCGTTATTCGTGCGACCTTGGGAACCTTTGTCGGTCTAGGCTCGTCTAGTGGTGGTTCGACCTTGACCCAGCAGGTCATCAAGCAGCAAGTGGTGGGGGATGCTCCAACTCTAGCTCGTAAGGCTAAAGAGATTATTGATGCTCTAGCTTTAGAACGGGCTATGGGTAAGGATGAGATTTTGACAACCTACCTTAACATAGCTCCTTTTGGTCGCAATCATAAAGGTCAAAATATTGCAGGTGCCCAGCAGGCTGCAGAAGGAATCTTTGGGGTCAATGCTTCGGATTTAACGATCCCTCAAGCTGCCTTTATCGCAGGGTTGCCACAGAGTCCAATCAGTTATTCTCCTTATGAATCTGATGGTAGTATGAAGAGTGATGAGGACATGGCTTTGGGAATTAAGCGTGCCAAGGATGTCCTCTACAATATGTACCGGACAGGGGCTCTAAGTCAGGAAGACTACGATAAGTACAAAGATTATGACTTTAAGAAAGACTTCCTACCATCAGGTAGTGTTAGTGGTACTTCGCGTGACTATCTCTACTATGCAACCTTGGCAGAAGCTACTGACCGCATGTACGACTACCTTGTCCAACGAGATAATGTCTCTGCGCAAGAATTAAAGAATGAGTCCATTCAGAAATCCTATCGCGATTTAGCCACTAAGGAAATTGAAAATGGTGGATATAAGATTACGACAACTATCAATAAAAATGTTCATGCTGCGATGCAAAATGCGGTTGCGACCTACGGCTATCTGCTAGATGATTCGACAGGCCAGCCTGAGGTGGGGAATGTCCTCATGGACAACCAAACGGGAGCTATCCTTGGATTTGTTGGTGGTCGTAATTATCAAGAAAATCAGAACAATCACGCTATCGATACCAAGCGTTCTCCAGCTTCAACCACAAAACCTATATTGGCCTATGGTATCGCTATTGACCAAGGTTTGATGGGAAGTGCAAGTATCTTGTCAAACTATCCTACCAACTTCTCAAACGGGAATCCCATCATGTATGTCAATAGTCCTGGTACGGGCATGATGACATTGGGAGAAGCCCTTAACTACTCATGGAATATCCCAGCCTACTGGACGTATCGTACGCTTCGAGAGAAGGGTGTGGATGTCAAAGGCTATATGGAAAAAATGGGTTACGAAATCCCAGAATATGGGATTGAAAGTTTACCGATGGGTGGGGGGATTGACGTTACAGTTGCCCAGCATACCAACGGGTATCAGACTCTAGCCAACAACGGAGTTTACCATAAGAAACATATGATCGCAAAGATCGAGTCAACGGATGGTCGAGTGGTATACGAGCACAAGGATGAGCCTGTCCAGGTTTATTCAAAAGCGACAGCAACCATCATGCAAAGTCTCCTTCGGGATGTTATCTCGTCTCGGATTACTTCAAGTTTCCAGACGGACTTGACTACTATCAATCCATCCCTAGCTCGTGCTGACTGGATCGGAAAAACTGGTACGACCAATGAAGATGAAAATATGTGGCTCATGCTTTCTACACCTCGCTTGACTTTGGGTGGCTGGTTAGGTCACGATGATAACCGACCACTAGCCAAAGGAGCAGGCCACTACCGTAATGCCAACTATATGGCCCACTTGGTCAATGCTATCCAACAAGCTGAACCTGGAATATGGGGGAATGAGCGCTTTAATCTGGATCCAAGTGTGACCAAGTCGCAAGTTCTCCGGTCTACAGGCCAAAAGCCCGGCAAAGTTTCCATCAATGGTAAGGAAATCGAACTTTCTGGATCAACAGTAACGAGCTACTGGGCTACTAAAGAAGGTGCCCCAGTGACCACCTATCGCTTTGCTATTGGAGGAAGCGATGCAGATTATCTGAACGCATGGAAGAATATTCTAGGAAGCATTCCAGCAGTGACTCCTCCAAGCTCAAGTTCAAGCAGTAGCTCTGGAAGTTCAAGTTCGAGTGGAAATACTCAAAGTGGTTCTTCAGGACGTTCACGTCTATTTAATCGTTAAGAAAGAGTAGTAGCAAGGTTAGTAATTTCTCCTTGTTGCTACTTTTTTCTTTGTTGGTTTCGTGTTACAATAATAATATGAATCATTATCAGAAAAAGATTGTTAAGGGAACAGTATACTCGCTACTCTCAGGCCTAATCTGGGGGATTTGTGGGATTTTAGGAGAGTATTTTTTCACTCATTATCCAGTGTCTTCTGGATGGATTACTTCTATGCGTTTATTAGTGGCAGGGAGTTTGGTTTTAGGTTTATCTGCTTTTCAGTTGCGTAGCCGCTTGTTGGACATCTGGCGTGATAAGAAAAATTATCTACCTTTTTTAGCCTATGCTATTCTAGGTATTTTTTCTGTGCAATTTTTCTTTTATCTCTGCGTTGAGTATTCCAATGCGACGACGGCGACCATTTTGCAATTTATCAGCCCTGTTTTTATCCTGTTTTACAATCGAATCATTTACCAGAAGAAGGCTTCTATTACAGCTGTGTTCTATGTTTTGATTGCCATGCTAGGTGTTTTTTTGATGGCTACAAAAGGGGATTTGTCCCAGTTATCCATGACACCTTTGGCTCTAGTGACAGGTTTGCTCAGTGCAGTAGGGGTCATGTTTAATGTTATCCTTCCCCAACGCTTTGCACGGCGCTACGGATTTGTTCCGACTGTTGGTTGGGGGATGATTCTGGCAGGTCTCTTTAGTAATTTCCTCTACCCTATTTATCGGATAAGTTTTCAAGTGGATCTGGTAAGTGTGCTGATTTGTCTGACGATTGCCGTGTTTGGTACAGCTTTTGCCTTCTTCCTATCTATGAAGGCTGTGTCACTCGTTTCCCCGCTGGTTGTATCAGTGGTGAGTGCTAGCGAACCGCTCTCTTCAGCTTTATTAAGTGTTCTTTTTCTGGGAATGGTCATGGATGGTTTTTTGGCCTTAGCTATGGTGTTGATTATCGTTCCGATGATTTTTTTATCTGTAGAGGAAGCAAAACAAGCCCAGTAAAGATGATTATTTGATAGTTGAGGCTTCAAATTTGAAGCCTTTTTTGGTAGAATAGGTATCATTATAACGAACCAGGAGGCACCTATGACTGCTACAAAAATGAACGCTCAAGAAATTATCCAATTTATCGCCAATGCTGAAAAGAAAACCAGTGTCAAAGTAACCTTTGAAGGAGAACTTGCAACTGCTGTACCTAGCTCTGTTGTCAAACTAGGAAATGTTTTATTCGGAGACTGGAAGGATGTTGCTCCGCTTCTTGAAGGTTTGGTAGAAAATCAAGATTATGTTGTCGAGCAAGATGCTCGTAATTCTGCAGTTCCTTTGCTAGACAAACGTGCGATCAATGCTCGTATCGAGCCAGGTGCTATTATCCGTGACCAGGTTGAAATTGGTGACAATGCTGTTATCATGATGGGAGCTGTTGTCAATATCGGTGCTGAAATCGGTGCTGGAACCATGATTGACATGGGTGCCATCCTTGGAGGTCGTGCTATCGTTGGGAAAAACAGTCACGTTGGTGCAGGTGCAGTTTTGGCGGGTGTGATTGAGCCAGCTAGCGCTGAACCAGTCCGTGTCGGAGATAATGTTCTTATCGGTGCCAATGCAGTGGTGATCGAAGGGGTCCAAATCGGCAGTGGTTCAGTTGTTGCAGCAGGAGCTATTGTTACCCAAGATGTTCCAGAAAACGTGGTAGTGGCAGGTGTTCCAGCTCGTATCATCAAAGAAATTGATGCCCAAACCCAACAAAAAACAGCGCTAGAGGATGCGCTTCGTACCTTGTAAAAATAAAAAGAGGCGGATACTTCTTCCAGCCTCTTTCTTCTATCAAAAGGAGGATCGATAGATGTTAGATTTGATTCAGACTAGACGAGATTTACACCAGATTCCAGAGATTGGCTTGGAAGAGTTCAAGACTCAGGCTTATTTGCTGGATGTGATTGAGAAATTGACTACGGGCAAGGATTTTGTTCAAATTCGTATTTGGCGAACAGGGGTTTTGGTCTATTTGCAGGGAAGCCAGCCAAAGAAGACTATTGGCTGGCGAACAGATATTGATGGCCTGCCTATCGTCGAACAAACAGGACTGCCTTTCGCCTCTCAGCACCAAGGTCGCATGCATGCTTGTGGCCATGATTTTCATATGACTATTGCCTTAGGCTGTCTCGAACGCGCCCTGGAGGAACAACCCAAGAATAATTTGCTCTTTCTATTTCAGCCTGCTGAAGAAAATGAAGCTGGTGGCATGCTCATGTATGAGGACGGTGCTTTTGGAGACTGGCTACCAGACCAGTTTTATGGACTCCATGTTCGTCCGGATCTAAAGGTTGGACAGATTGCGACCAATACCCATACGCTCTTTGCAGGGACTTGTGAGGTGAAGATTCGTTTCAAAGGAAAAGGGGGACATGCAGCCTTTCCGCATGAAGCCAATGACGCCTTGGTGGCTGCTAGTTACTTTGTAACCCAAGTACAGTCAGTTGTCAGCCGCAATGTCAATCCCATCGAGGGAGCGGTGGTGACCTTTGGCCTTTTCCAAGCTGGAACAACCAATAATGTCATTACAGACACAGCCTTTTTGCATGGAACCATTCGCGCCTTGACTCAGGAAATGAGCCTCTTGGTACAAAAAAGAGTCAAGACAGTCGCAGAAGGGGTTGCAGCAGCCTTTGATATGGAAGTCGAAGTAGAACTCAAGCAAGGAGGCTACCTACCTGTTGAGAACAATCCAGCCTTGGCGCGTGAACTGATGGACTTTTTTGAAGAGAAAGACGGAATCGAGTTGATTGATATTGAGCCAGCTATGACTGGTGAGGACTTTGGTTATCTCCTTTCGAAGGTAGATGGCGTTATGTTCTGGCTAGGTATCGATAGTCCCTACGCCCTTCATCACCCTCAGATGAGTCCTAAGGAAGAAGCCTTAGCCATTGGGGTAGATGCGGTCTCTAGTTTCTTGAAAAAGAAGGCAGCAGAGTAGAGGAATTGTCTATGAAAGCTGAACTACGCAAGAAAATTTTGCAAGAAATGAAGGCTTTATCTCAGGAGCAAAAACAGGCTATGGATCGAGCTTTAACTGAGCATTTCTTACAACACCCTTTTTACCAAAAAGCCAAGACTATCGCAACCTATCTCTCCTTCCCTCATGAATTTCAAACGCAAGAACTGATTGAGCAGGCGCTGAAGGACGACAAAAAGGTTCTGATACCCAAAACCTATCCCAAGGGGCGCATGGACTTTGTGGTCTACGATCCGCAGCAGTTGGTAAAAACTTCCTTTGGTTTACTGGAACCGCAAGGAGACTTGGAAGTGGTGGAACCGTCTCAGATTGATTTGATTCATGTTCCAGGGCTAGCTTTTACGACAGAAGGCTATCGAATCGGATATGGTGGAGGATACTACGACCGCTATCTAGAACATTTTACTGGTCATACTTTGAGTACGGTTTATCCTTGTCAAATTCAGGAGTTTAACTTGGAAGACCATGATATTCCCGTCCAGGAGGTGCTAATCTATGAAGGAAATCTTTGATAAACGTTATCCTGTGACTAGTTTCTTCCTCCTAGTAACCGCATTGGTCTTTCTCTTGATGTTGGTTCTTACAGGTTTAAATTTTGAACGAGCAGATATCTTGCTTCAGTTTGGAGCCATGTATGGACCGATCATTCGCCTGTTCCCTGAGCAGATTTGGCGCCTTTTTTCGGCTATATTTGTGCATATCGGATGGGAGCATTTCATTGTCAATATGATTTCGCTCTACTTTCTTGGACGACAGGTGGAGGAGATTTTCGGTTCTAAGCAGTTCTTCTTTCTCTATCTATTATCTGGAATGATGGGCAATCTCTTTGTTTTTGCTTTCACACCGAAAGTTGTCGCTGCTGGGGCATCCACTTCCCTATACGGGCTATTTGCTGCGATTATCGTCTTGCGTTACGCAACTCGCAACCCCTATATCCAGCAGTTGGGGCAATCCTATCTGACACTTTTCGTGATAAATATCATTGGAAGTATTCTGATTCCAGGAATCAGCCTAGCTGGGCATATCGGTGGTTCAGTAGGAGGTGCCTTTCTAGCAGTCATTTTTCCAGTCAAATGGGAAAAAAGAATGTATAGCACCAGCCAGCGAATCGGAGCAACTGTACTTTTTATCGCACTAGCCGTTTTCCTTTGCTATAAGGGAATGAGCTATGTGTAGGGGGGAATAGTTAAATGCAAGCACCGATTCGGTTGCTAATAAGTCATCTGCAAAGATGGCTTTTTTTATTGCAAGCTTCAACAAAAAAGCCCTTAATTAAGAGCTTTGTTTTTCTTCTATTCCCCCTCAGCTAACTCTTTCCCAAGTTGGATGAGGTAGTCTTTCAAGTCGTCTTTGACTTGTGGGTGTTTGAGAGCGTAGTCGATGGATGTTTTCATAAAGCCAAACTTATCTCCGACATCGTAACGAGCTCCTTTGAACTCACGAGCAAATACACGTTGTGTTTTATTGAGGGTATCGATTGCATCTGTCAGCTGAATTTCATTTCCTGCACCTGGAGCTTGATTTTCGAGGATTTGGAAAATTTCAGGAGTGAGGAGGTAGCGTCCAATAATAGCAAGGTCGCTAGGAGCATCCTCTGGAGCAGGTTTTTCAACGAAGGTTTCAACGCTGTAAAGGCCGTCTTTTCCTTCGCCTTGCGGAGCAATAACCCCATAGGCAGAGACTTCGTCGTGAGGGACTGGCATGACAGCGATAGTAGACGCGTGGGTACGCTCGTAGTCATCCATGAGTTGTTTGGTAAGTGGAACAGCCTTTTCGTCTGTGATATCCATCAAGTCATCACCAAGCATAACGACAAAAGGTTCATTTCCAACGAAAGCTTTGGCTTGCAAGACAGCATCTCCGAGACCACGTGGATGTGTTTGACGGATAAAATGTAGGCGCATGCCGGTTGTTTCATCAACCAGCTTCAAAAGATCTGTTTTCCCTTTTTCTTTAAGGTTATATTCCAATTCGAAGTTTGAATCGAAGTGGTCCTCGATAGAACGTTTTGACTTACCAGTAACAACCAAAATGTCTTCGATACCAGACTTGAGGGCTTCTTCAACGATAAACTGGATAGTTGGCTTGTCTACGATTGGCAACATTTCCTTGGCCAAGGCCTTAGTTGCTGGGAGGAAACGGGTTCCCAATCCAGCGGCAGGGATGACTGCTTTTCTGACTTTTTGTTTCATGATGTTCCTTTCTATAAAGGTCTATGACCATTCGTTTTCTGCTTTAAATTCATTGCTCATGATGTCAGTGATTGCTTCTTTGATATTGACACCTTCGTAGATAACTCGGTAAATAGCCTGTGTGATTGGCATGTAGACACCCAATTCCTGAGCCAGCTCGTAAGCTGCTCGAGTTGTTGAAATGCCTTCGATGACCATGCCCATGTTTGCTTCGATGTCTGCGAGGGATTCTCCGCGACCGAGAGCATCACCTGCCCTCCAGTTACGAGAGTGGACAGATGTTCCCGTTACGATCAAATCTCCAACTCCAGAAAGACCGCTATAAGTCAGAGGGTTAGCTCCAAGAGCGACACCTAGACGGGTGATTTCTGCTAATCCTCGAGCGATGATGGCCGCCTTGGCATTGTCACCAAACCCTAGTCCATGTAGTGCCCCAGCGCCAACTGCGATGATGTTTTTGAGAGCACCAGCGGTTTCAACTCCGACAACATCCGTATTAGTATAGAGACGGAAGTAGTGATTGCTAAAGAGATTTTGGACGTACTGGGCAGTTTCAAGATCTTTGGAGGCTGCGGTAATCAAGGTAATATCGCGTACAATCGTTTCCTCAGCATGGCTAGGTCCTGAAACAACAACGACTTCACTACGAAGGTCAGCTGGGATTTCCTCCTCAAGAATAGTTGATAGGCGTTTGTGGCTATCTGGTTCCAATCCTTTGGAGGCATGCATGATGACAACCTTGTGATTGAGTACCTTTGCTACTTGTTGGGCAACCAGTCTCGTTACTTTTGTTGGGACTACAAATAAAACAGCATCCACATCCTGGAGTGTTTCTTCCAAGTCATGATAGGCTTTGATCTTTTCGTCCAGTAGGATATCTTTGAAGTAGCGTTTGTTTGTATGTTGGTTATTGATTTCATCAATTTGGTCAGAAATATTTCCCCAAATTCGAACTTCGTGTCCATTGTCGTTTAGGACCTGCGAAAGGGCAGTTCCCCAAGAACCAGGACCCAAGACAGCGATGGTTTGTTTCTTCATCTTTTCCTCCTTGTAAGAGTTCTTCCTTTCATTTTACCATAAAAAGCCTTTTCATGCATCACCTGTAGATGAAAGCGCACTAATTTATAATAAGGAGACTTCTTTGACAAGATGCCTCTTTTTTGCTAGAATAGCATCAATATGAACGAATGAGAAGGAGCTGACGCAGGATGTCGCTCCCTTTATCTATTTTATTAGGAGGAAATATGCTCATTAAAAAAATAAAAACCTATAAATGGCAAGCCTTGGCATCCTTAATGATGACAGGCTTGATGGTTGCGAGTTCGCTCTTGCAACCGCGCTATTTGCAAGAGGTGTTAGAGGCTTTGTTGGCCGGACAAAATGAGGCTATTTATAGTATTGGCGCTTGGTTGATAGGAGTAGCCCTAGTCGGTCTGGTTGCAGGTGGGGTCAATGTAACGCTTGCAGCCTACATTGCTCAAGGAGTGTCTTCGGACCTTCGTGAAGACGCTTTTCGCAAGATCCAGACTTTTTCTTATGCCAATATCGAGCAATTCAATGCGGGTAACCTTGTCGTCCGTATGACCAATGATATCAACCAAATTCAGAACGTGGTGATGATGGCTTTTCAAATCCTCTTCCGCCTCCCTCTTCTCTTTATCGGTTCCTTTATTTTGGCGGTTCATACTCTTCCATCACTTTGGTGGGTGATTGTCCTCATGGTGCTCCTAATCTTTGCACTAACAGCCATCATGATGGGGATGATGGGGCCACGATTTGCTAAGTTTCAAACCCTTCTTGAACGGATCAATGCTATCGCTAAGGAAAATCTACGTGGTGTGCGCGTGGTTAAATCCTTTGTGCAGGAAAAAGCACAATTTGACAAATTTACTGAGGTTTCAGATGAACTTCTCGGACAAAATCTTTATATCGGTTATGCCTTCTCAGTTATAGAACCCGTTATGATGCTAGTCGGCTATGGAGCGGTCTTCCTCTCTATCTGGTTGGTGGCAGGTATGGCTCAGTCAGATCCATCTGTTGTGGGCTCGATTGCTTCCTTTATCAACTATCTCAGCCAGATTATCTTTACCATCATCATGGTTGGATTTTTAGGAAATTCTGTCAGTCGTGCCATGATTTCCTTGCGTCGTATCCGCGAGATTCTAGATACCGAGCCAGCGATGACCTTTAAAGATCTCCCAGACGAAGAGTTAGAAGGAAGTCTCTCTTTTGAAAATGTGACCTTCACCTATCCTAATGATGATGAGCCTATGCTGAAGAATGTAACCTTTGAAATTGCGCCTGGTCAGATGGTCGGTGTGGTTGGGGCGACTGGAGCAGGGAAGTCTACCTTGGCTCAGTTAATTCCACGACTGTTTGATCCACAGGAGGGCTCTATCAAGATTGGTGGAAAGGATATTCGAGACGTCAGCGAGGGAACCTTGCGTAAAACAGTTTCCATCGTCTTGCAACGTGCTATTCTCTTTAGCGGGACCATTGCAGATAATCTTCGTCAAGGAAAAGGCAATGCCAGCGTGTCAGAAATGGAACGTGCAGCACGAATTGCTCAAGCCAGTGAATTTATCGGACGTATGGAAAACAAATTTGAGAGTCAGGTCGAAGAACGAGGCACCAATTTTTCTGGTGGACAAAAACAACGGATGTCCATTGCCCGTGGGATTGTCAGCAATCCCCGTATCCTGATTTTTGACGATTCGACTTCAGCCTTGGATGCTAAGTCAGAGAGACTCGTGCAGGAAGCTTTGAATAAAGACCTGAAAGGGACGACAACCATTATCATCGCTCAAAAGATCAGTTCAGTCGTCCATGCGGACAAGATTTTGGTCTTGGATCAAGGGCGTTTGATTGGAGAAGGACGGCATGCAGACTTGGTAGCTAACAATGCCGTCTACCGCGAAATCTACGAAACACAAAAGGGAAAGGAGGAATAAAATGAAAACCGTTCGATTTTTCTGGAATTATTTTAAAGTTTACAAGTTCTCCTTTGTCATTGTGATTCTAATGGTTGCAGTTGCGACGATTGCCCAAGCCCTCTTTCCAGTTTTTTCAGGTCAAGCAGTGACGGAGCTCGCTAACCTAGTTCTGGCTTATCAAAATGGAACTTCCGACCTAGCCTGGCAGAGTTTATCAGCTCTGATGCTGAATCTAGCTCTGGTTGTTCTCGCCTTAGTGGTATCCAGTTTGATTTACATGACCTTGATGACCCGTGTGATTGCTGAGTCGACAAATGAGATGCGTAAGGGCCTTTTTGGCAAACTTTCCCGTTTGACCGTTTCTTTCTTTGACCGCCATCAGGATGGCGATATCCTCTCTCGCTTTACGAGTGACTTGGACAACATCCTTCAAGCCTTCAATGAAAGCCTAGTTCAGGTCATGAGCAATATTGCTCTTTACATCGGTTTGATCTTTGTCATGTTTTCAAGAAATGTGACGCTAGCCCTGATAACAGTAGCCAGCACCCCAGTGGCCTTTCTCATGTTGGTCTTCATCGTGAAGATGGCCCGCAAGTACACTAATCTCCAGCAAAAAGAGGTTGGGAAACTCAACGCTTACATGGATGAGAGTATTTCTGGACAGAAAGCTGTTATCGTACAAGGAATTCAAGATGATATCGTAGCAGGCTTTGTGGAGCAAAATGAGCGCGTGCGCAAGGCAACCTTTAAAGGGAGAATGTTCTCAGGCATCCTCTTTCCTGTTATGAATGGGATGAGCTTGGTCAATACGGCCATCGTCATTTTTGCAGGTTCTGCGGTCTTGCTGAACGATCCAAGTATCGAAACAACGACAGCCCTAGGTTTGATCGTTATGTTTACCCAATTTTCTCAGCAGTACTACCAGCCGATTATCCAGGTGGCTGCGAGTTGGGGGAGCCTCCAGTTGGCCTTTACTGGAGCGGATCGTATCCAAGAAATGTTCGATGCAGAAGAAGAGATTCGTCCGCAAAATGCGCCTGCCTTTACGGAATTGCGAGAAGGTGTTGAAATCAGTCACATTGATTTCTCTTATGTGCCAGACAAGCCGATTTTAAAAGATGTCAGCATTTCAGCTCCTAAAGGGCAGATGATAGCAGTTGTCGGTCCGACTGGTTCAGGGAAAACGACCATCATGAACCTCATCAATCGTTTCTACGATGTGGATGCAGGTAGCATTTCCTTTGATGGCAAAGACATCCGTGACTACGACTTGGACAGCCTACGGAGCAAGGTTGGTATTGTCTTGCAGGATTCGGTCTTGTTTAGTGGAACAATTCGGGATAATATCCGCTTTGGTGTGCCAGATGCCAGTCAGGAAATGGTCGAAGCAGCTGCCAAGGCAACTCATATTCATGACTACATCGAAAGCCTGCCTGATAAGTATGATACCCTTATTGATGATGAGCAAAATATCTTCTCGACTGGGCAGAAACAATTGATTTCCATCGCTCGGACCTTGATGACAGATCCTCAAGTCTTAATCTTAGATGAGGCGACTTCCAATGTGGACACCGTAACAGAAAGCAAGATTCAACATGCCATGGAGGCAGTTGTAGCAGGTCGAACCAGTTTTGTCATTGCCCATCGTTTAAAGACCATCCTCAATGCCGATCAGATTATTGTCCTCAAAGATGGAGAGGTTATTGAACGTGGAAATCATCACGAGTTGCTCAAACTTGGCGGTTTCTACTCAGAACTGTATCACAATCAATTTGTCTTCGAATAAAAAAGAAGTTGTCCTCGTTGGGCAGCTTTTTCTTATCCATAAAAAATACTTATCACGGTCTTTAAAAAAACATATTAGACAGGAAAGGGTTGGAGTGATAAGATAAGACTGTCGCAAGAAAATCGAAAGGAGACACATCATGGCTAGAACGGTTGTAGGAGTTGCTGCAAATCTATGTCCTGTAGATGCAGAAGGGAAAAACATTCACTCATCTGTATCCTGTAAATTTGCAGAGAGCATTCGTCAAGTCGGCGGTCTCCCTTTAGTGATTCCTGTAGGAGATGAGTCCATTGTGCGCGATTATGTGGAAATGATCGACAAACTCATCTTGACAGGTGGGCAAAATGTCCATCCTCAGTTTTATGGAGAGAAAAAGACCATTGAGAGCGATGATTACAACCTTGTACGCGATGAGTTTGAACTAGCCCTCTTGAAAGAAGCGCTTCGTCAGAATAAACCAATTATGGCAATCTGTCGCGGGGTTCAGCTTGTCAATGTTGCTTTTGGTGGTACTCTCCACCAAGAAATTGAAGGTCACTGGCAAGGCTTGCCTTTTGGGACCTCTCATTCTATTGAGACGGTAGAAGGGAGTGTGGTGGCTAAGTTGTTTGGAAGAGAAAGTCAGGTCAACTCAGTCCATCGTCAAAGTATCAAAGATCTGGCACCTAATTTCCGTGTGACAGCGGTGGCCCCTCGAGATCAGACAGTGGAAGCGATTGAGTCTGTCGACGAGCATCGTATTATCGGTTTACAGTGGCACCCAGAGTTCCTGGTCAATGAAGAAGACGGCAATTTAGAACTATTTGAGTATTTATTAAATGAATTGTAACGGTTAGAGTCTCTAGCCGTTTTTATTCGTTCTTTCAGATTTTTTATATTTTAGCAAATTTACGCAAACGTTTGAATTCTGATAAAAATTGGGCAAATTCAATAAAAAAGCTTGAAAAAATCGAAGGTAAGCGTTATGATAGAAAAGAAGAAATTTTGGAGGATTATCATGTCACATATTAAATTTGATTATTCAAAAGTTTTAGACAAATTTGTTGCCCCACATGAAGTGGAATACATGCAAGCACAAGTAACAGCTGCAGACGAATTGATTCGTAAAGGAACTGGTGCTGGTAGCGACTTTTTGGGTTGGTTGGACCTTCCTGAAAACTACGACCGTGAAGAATTCGACCGCATCTTGAAAGCTGCTGAGCAAATCAAGTCAGATAGCGATGTCTTGGTTGTGATCGGTATCGGTGGATCTTACCTTGGTGCCAAAGCAGCTATTGACTTCTTGAACCACCACTTTGCTAACTTGCAAACAAAAGAAGAGCGTAAAGCTCCACAAATCCTTTACGCTGGAAATTCAATCTCATCTACTTACCTTGCTGACTTGGTAGAGTACGTAGCTGACAAAGACTTCTCAGTAAACGTGATTTCTAAATCAGGTACAACAACAGAACCAGCTATTGCTTTCCGTGTCTTCAAAGAACTTTTGGTTAAGAAATACGGACAAGAAGAAGCTAACAAACGTATCTACGCAACAACTGACCGCCAAAAAGGTGCTGTTAAGGTTGAAGCAGATGCCAACGGTTGGGAAACATTTGTGGTTCCAGATGACATCGGTGGACGCTTCTCAGTATTGACAGCAGTTGGATTGCTTCCAATCGCTGCATCAGGTGCAGACATCAAAGCTCTTATGGAAGGTGCGAATGCAGCTCGTAAAGACTACACTTCAGACAAGATTGCTGAAAACGAAGCATACCAATACGCAGCAGTTCGTAACATCCTTTACCGTAAAGGCTACGCTACTGAAATCTTGGTAAACTACGAACCATCACTTCAATACTTCTCAGAATGGTGGAAACAATTGGCTGGTGAGTCAGAAGGGAAAGACCAAAAAGGGATCTACCCAACTTCAGCAAACTTCTCAACTGACTTGCACTCATTGGGTCAATTTATCCAAGAAGGAACTCGTATCATGTTTGAAACAGTTGTCCGTGTTGACAAACCACGTAAGAACGTGATTATCCCTACTTTGGAAGAAGACCTTGACGGACTTGGTTACCTTCAAGGAAAAGACGTTGACTTTGTAAACAAAAAAGCAACTGACGGTGTTCTTCTTGCCCACACTGACGGTGATGTGCCAAACATGTACGTAACTCTTCCTGAGCAAGACGCTTTCACTCTTGGTTACACTATCTACTTCTTCGAATTGGCAATTGCCCTTTCAGGTTACTTGAATGCCATCAACCCATTTGACCAACCAGGTGTTGAAGCATACAAACGCAACATGTTTGCCCTTCTTGGAAAACCAGGATTTGAAGAATTGAGCAAAGAGCTTAACGCACGTCTATAATAGAAGAAAAGAGTGGCTTGCCCACTCTTTTTACTCTCTTTATTCGTAGACATTGGACTCAGGCGAGACTTGTGATATAATATAGAAAGCAAAAAGGCAGACGCCTAGAGACTTTATAGGAGAAACTATGTCAAAAGATATCCGCGTACGCTACGCACCAAGTCCAACAGGACTCCTACACATCGGAAATGCCCGTACAGCATTGTTTAACTACCTTTACGCACGCCATCATGGTGGAACTTTTATCATTCGTATCGAAGATACTGACCGTAAACGCCATGTTGAGGATGGAGAACGCTCACAACTTGAAAATCTTCGCTGGTTGGGCATGGATTGGGATGAAAGCCCAGAAACTCATGAAAATTACCGCCAATCAGAGCGTTTGGAACTCTATCAAAGATACATCGACCAATTGCTAGCTGAAGGAAAAGCCTACAAATCTTACGTCACAGAAGAAGAGTTGGCGGCTGAGCGCGAACGTCAAGAAGCAGCAGGTGAAACACCACGTTACATCAATGAATATCTTGGCATGAGCGAAGAAGAAAAAGTAGCGTACATCGCAGAACGTGAAGCAGCTGGTATCATCCCAACTGTCCGTTTGGCTGTTAATGAGTCTGGTATCTACAAATGGCATGACATGGTCAAAGGTGATATCGAGTTTGAAGGTGGCAACATCGGTGGTGACTGGGTGATTCAAAAGAAAGATGGCTACCCAACTTACAACTTTGCTGTTGTTATTGATGACCACGATATGCAGATTTCTCACGTTATCCGCGGTGATGACCACATTGCCAACACCCCAAAACAGCTCATGGTCTATGAAGCGCTTGGTTGGGAAGCGCCAGAGTTCGGTCACATGACTTTGATCATCAACTCTGAAACGGGTAAAAAATTGTCTAAACGGGACACTAACACCCTTCAGTTTATCGAAGACTACCGTAAAAAAGGCTATCTTCCAGAAGCAGTCTTTAACTTTATTGCCCTTCTTGGTTGGAACCCAGGTGGTGAAGATGAAATTTTCTCACGTGAGGAATTGATTAAACTCTTTGACGAAAACCGCCTCAGCAAGTCTCCAGCAGCCTTCGACCAGAAGAAACTAGACTGGATGAGCAACGACTACATCAAGAGAGCTGATCTAGCTACTATCTTTGAAATGGCTAAACCTTACTTAGAAGAAGCAGGGCGTTTGACTGACAAGTCTGAAAAAATGGTGGAACTCTACAAACCACAAATGAAGTCAGTGGACGAAATCGTCCCACTGACAGATCTTTTCTTTGCAGATTTCCCAGAGCTGACAGATGCTGAGCGCGAGGTCATGGCAGGAGAAACCGTTCCTGTTGTTCTAGAAGCCTTCAAAGCGAAACTAGAAGCAATGACAGATGAAGAATTTGTGACAGAAAACATCTTCCCACAAATCAAAGCAGTTCAAAAAGAAACGGGTATTAAAGGGAAAAACCTCTTCATGCCGATTCGTATTGCCGTTTCAGGTGAAATGCATGGACCAGAATTACCAGACACCATTTTCTTACTCGGACGTGAAAAGTCAATCCAGCATATTGAAAACATGCTGAAAGAGATTTCTAAATAAAAGGACTTCCGATGGATACATGGGAAAAGATGTATAAAGAAGCACGAACTTTATACAATCCCCATGAGGTTTCTGACTTTGTTTATGCTAACCATGTTGTTGCTGCAGTAGAAGCAGAAGATGGTCAGATCTTCACAGGATTTTGTATGGAGGGCACTTGTGGCGTTTTTCATCTCTGTGCAGAACGAGCGGCTCTCTTCAATATGTATCAATTTTCAGGACAGACCAAAGTTAAGAAAATCCTCGCCTTTCGAGATAAACCTCCCTACGGCGAAGAATCAGGTATGCCCTGTGGCGCTTGCAGAGAATTTCTCTTAGAATTGAATGCTGAAAATAAAGAAGCAGAGTTCATGATGAACTACGAAACAAGAAAAACAATTAAGGTTGCCGAATTGATCCCTTACTGGTGGGGAGAGGAACGTGCGACTAATTGGCAAGTTAAATAGAAGGAGTCAGTTTAACTGGCTCTTTCCCTTATCTTTTCAGAATTTCGATAAAGAGGAAAAAAAGTCCTTGACAAAGGTAAAAAAGTA
>NZ_KV802715.1:0-207 GCF_001810825.1 Streptococcus sp. HMSC076C08
CCCCTGTGAGATATGGAAGTCGCTTAGCTCGAGGGAGTTTAGCTTAGTTGTAATTGAGAGGAAATCGAAATTACAATCGGCGGATGAGAGAAACGAAGTTTCTTACCGTTGGCTGAGCTAGACTCCGCCCTTTGGGAGTTTAGCTCAGCTGGGAGAGCATCTGCCTTACAAGCAGAGGGTCAGCGGTTCGATCCCGTTAACTCCCAT
>NZ_KV802716.1:0-211 GCF_001810825.1 Streptococcus sp. HMSC076C08
GCTTACAGACGCTGACTGACTAGCACTTACCGAAGCGGAATGGCTGGAGCTTACAGACACTGATTGACTTGAGCTTGCTGAAACCGATTGGCTGGAGCTTACAGATGCAGACTGACTCGAACTCGCTGAAGCTGATTGGCTCGAACTTACAGATACTGATTGACTAGCACTAGTTGAAGCTGACTGACTAGCGCTCATTGAGGCTGATTGA
>NZ_KV802717.1:0-260 GCF_001810825.1 Streptococcus sp. HMSC076C08
GAAGGTTGGAGTGCCCGTTTGTGGAACACCTTGAGGACCTGTGCTGGTTACGTTAGTGCTAGTTGGGGTTACCTTAGTCACTGTTGGAGTATAAGTCGCAGTCACTGGGGTACCGTTCTTATCCACACGTTTGACTGTGACTGGATCTGGGTTTCCAACAAACTGTTTGTCCGGTGTGAAGGTCACTGTTCCGTCTGGTGCAATTGTGTAAGTCCCTTGACCTGGAATAAACTTCTCTTTGCTTCCATCTGCGAAGGTTG
>NZ_KV802718.1:0-680 GCF_001810825.1 Streptococcus sp. HMSC076C08
TGCGCTTACTGCTGCGGATTGACTAGCACTCACGGACGCTGATTGGCTCGAACTCAATGAAGCGGATTCGCTGGCACTTGCTGAAGCGGATTGGCTGGCGCTGACTGAAGCTGATTGGCTAACGCTGACTGATGCCGATTCGCTTGTGCTTACTGAGGCTGATTCGCTGGCGCTCGCTGAAGCTGACTCACTTGTGCTTACCGATACAGACTGACTAGCGCTCACTGAAGCTGATTGGCTCGAGCTTACTGAGGCTGATTCACTTGAGCTTGCCGAAGCGGATTGACTCGAGCTTACTGATGCTGACTGACTAGCGCTCGCTGAAGCGGATTGGCTCGAGCTTACTGAGGCTGACTGACTCGAACTTGCCGACGCAGATTGACTAGCACTTACTGATGCTGACTGGCTAGCGCTGGCTGAGGCCGATTCACTTGCGCTCGCTGAAGCGGATTGGCTGGCACTTACTGAAACTGATTGGCTGGCACTCACTGATGCGGACTGACTCGAACTTACTGAGGCGGATTGGCTCGAACTTACTGAAGCAGACTGGCTCGAACTTGCTGAGGCGGACTCACTTGCGCTTACAGATGCAGACTGACTTGCACTTACTGATGCGGATTCACTCGAACTTACTGATGCTGACTGGCTTGAGCTTACAGACGCTGACTGACTAGCACTTA
>NZ_KV802719.1:0-139098 GCF_001810825.1 Streptococcus sp. HMSC076C08
GACTGACTAGCGCTCATTGAGGCTGATTGACTAGCACTCACCGATACGGACTGGCTAGCGCTGGCTGACGCAGATTCACTTGCGCTCACTGAAGCGGATTGACTAGCGCTGGCTGAGACTGACTCACTTGCGCTCGCTGAAGCGGACTGACTCGAGCTCACTGAAGCTGATTCGCTGGAGCTTACTGAGGCCGATTGACTCGAACTTACTGAGGCAGATTGACTAGCACTCAATGATGCAGATTGACTCGAACTCAATGATGCTGACTCACTTGCGCTGGCTGAAGCCGATTGACTAGCACTCAATGATGCAGATTGGCTCGAGCTGACTGAAGCGGATTCACTGGAGCTTACTGAGGCTGACTCACTTGCGCTTACTGATGCGGATTGACTCGAGCTGACTGAGGCTGACTGGCTAGCGCTAACTGAAGCAGATTGGCTTGAACTTACTGAGGCGGATTGACTCGAGCTTACTGAGACAGATTGGCTTGAGCTTACGGACGCAGACTGACTTGCGCTCACTGATGCTGATTGACTTGCGCTCGCTGAAGCGGATTGACTTGCGCTCGCTGAGGCGGATTCGCTTGAACTTACTGAGGCGGATTGACTTGCGCTCGCTGAAGCGGATTGGCTCGAACTTGCCGACGCAGATTGACTAGAGCTTACTGAAGCGGATTGACTCGAGCTGACTGAGGCAGACTGGCTAGCGCTGGCTGATGCGGACTGACTTGCGCTTACTGATACGGATTGGCTCGAGCTGACTGAGGCTGACTGGCTGGAGCTTGCTGAGGCAGATTGGCTGGAGCTCGCTGACGCGGACTGGCTCGAACTCGCTGAAGCTGATTGGCTGGAGCTTACAGATGCTGATTGGCTGGCACTTGCTGAAGCGGATTGGCTCGCACTCACTGAAGCTGACTGGCTCGAGCTTACGGACGCTGATTGACTTGAGCTTACGGATGCGGATTGACTGGCACTTACTGATGCAGACTGACTAGCGCTCGCTGAGGCTGATTCGCTTGAACTTACTGAGGCTGATTGACTTGCGCTCGCTGAAGCTGACTGACTTGAGCTAACCGATGCAGATTCACTGGAGCTTACTGAAGCTGACTGACTTGCACTCACTGACGCTGACTGACTCGAACTTGCCGACGCAGATTGACTAGCGCTCGCTGAAGCGGATTGACTGGCACTTGCAGACGCTGATTGACTGGCACTCACTGAAGCTGATCGACTCGCACTCAATGAAGCGGACTGGCTCGAACTTACAGATGCTGATTGGCTCGAACTTACTGAAACAGATTGACTAGCACTTACTGAAGCGGATTCGCTGGCGCTTACTGAGGCTGATTGACTCGAACTTGCAGATGCAGATTGGCTCGAGCTTACTGAAGCGGACTGACTAGCACTTACTGAGGCTGACTCACTTGCACTCAATGATGCGGATTGGCTAGCACTCGCTGAAGCCGATTGACTCGAACTTACTGATGCTGATTCGCTTGAACTTACTGAGGCAGACTGGCTTGAGCTTACGGACGCAGATTGACTAGCACTCACTGAGGCTGACTGGCTCGCACTCACTGAAGCGGATTGACTCGAACTTGCCGATGCGGATTGACTCGAGCTTACTGAAGCAGATTGGCTGGAGCTTACGGACGCTGATTGGCTCGAACTTACTGATGCTGATTGACTTGAACTTACTGATGCTGATTGGCTAGCACTTACCGAAGCTGACTGGCTCGAACTTACTGATGCTGATTGGCTCGAACTCGCTGAAGCAGACTGGCTATTACTTACTGAAATTGACGCTTGATTTGGCGTGATTTGCCCATTAAATGTATCTGAAACCAAACCATCCACAGTCGTACTTGCAGTCACTGGTCCACTTGGAAGTCGTCCTCCATTGCGATCATATACTTTCTTCAAGTCAGTTGCAGTAAAGGTTACACTGGTAGAACTCCCCGTTGCTTGTTTGGTGAATGTTTCCCCTGCAATTGTAAGAGTAACAGTCCCACCTGGAGTCACTCCATCTACCGTAATCGCTTGATTTGTGAGACCACCTTTTTCGTTAAGGAAACGTTCCTCAATTCTAGGTGTCTGAGGGCGAATCTCAATCGGAATCTCTACTTCATCCGTACTTCCATCTGGATAAGTTACTACTGCAGTCAAAGTATGCCGACCAGCAGACAAATTCGTATTGGTTCCAGATTTCCAAGTATAGGTTGTTCTAGTTCCCTTAGTAATTCCTGTAGTAGGTAATTCTGGCGTCCCTGTAGCATTCGTGATGTACTGACTGGCTTCACCAACAGAAACAGTCCCTGAATTGGCCGTTAGAGTAAAGTTTCGATTCACCTCAGCATTGATAGCTGGTTCGTACTTTTCAGACTGAGCATGGACTTCAAATTGAATTGCGGCAGGGTTGGCTGTTAAATCTTTTACAAGACCTACGTCAGTAGTATTTCCGCTAAAATTACCTTCCTGATCATAGGTGAAAACATAACGAGTCCACAAACTATTTACTGCTTGATTTTTTCCAACAGAACCCGTGATTGAAACGGTGAAAGGATTTGATGCTGTAGCATTTCCATCTTTGGCTAGTTTATTTGTCGGAACAATCATGCTGATACTTTGACCATTACTCGTAGTGAATGAGACAACAGTTGAAGTAGCCGGATAGGCCGCGGGAACAGCAGTAGGAACAAATTTTGCATGTTCAATTCGACCACTGTTATCAGTAAACTCAATGGTCGCAGAAAAATTTTCTTCTCGATAAATTTTAAATTTTTGTCCTTCTAGAATTGCGCCACCTGTAACGGTTATTTTCTGAAGTTCTGGCTTCTCTGTATCCCTAGCAGCTCTGAAGCTAGCGGTATTTGAAGCTTTGGTCAAAGCTTGTCCGTTTCTGCTGTCACGAAGTCCAGAGTTGGCACGTAACACAGCATTTGCAATGCTATTTCGAGCTTCTGTAGCTTTTTGTAGGATAGTGGCAAGGTTAGAAGCCTCCCCTTTCAAGGCCTCTGCTATCTCATTCTTAGCTAGACTAGCCTTGGCAATTGCCTCATCCGAGTTTGGAAGTCCCTGAGCTTGAGCTAGAAACTGCCCAATCTCAGCAGACAAGGCCTCTAATTTCTTCCGTTTTTCTTCACTTTGCTTTTCTGTCAAGGCTACAGAAGTCATTGTGAAACTCGATTCAGCCGTCACACCTTCATTCTTTACACGACCAGACCGACTTTGAGGCAAGGATTCTGTAGAAAAATCAACTGCTTTTAATTCTTTTGAAGGTTGTGATTCTTTCACTGTCTCCCGAGCTGACTCACTTGCTTGGTACTGACTTTGAACACCAACTGAAGCTCTCTCTGACAGATTACTATTCGCTTGATTTTGTGTTCCAAGGGATTCACTTGAACTAGCAGTTACACTTTGACTGTTTGCCAAAGATTGACTAGTAGAAGCAGATTGGCTCATCGACTGGCTCACGCTAGAAGAGCTTGAGGCACTGATAGACTGACTTGTAGAGGCAGATTGACTGGCGCTCTGCGAATTGAATTCTGACAATGACTGGCTTTGACTGGTAGACAAAGACAAGCTAGCAGCATCTTGATGATCCTGTGTCGTCCCTAGCACTACTGAATCTCTCGTCGCCAGGGTATCTTTTGATTCGACAGTCTTTTCAACAGCGACTGCATCATTGGCATAAACACGCGTTTGCGTCGCAGCAAAACCACCTAAGATCGTCCCCGTAGCTGCTATCCCTTTCAAAACATCCAAGCCAGTCAACTTCTGACCTTCTTGCTTTTCAACCATTTCTGTCATTACTTGGCTCGTATCCGCACTTCCACGCATCACCTTAAATAAGCCAAAAAGGGAAGTCGAGGCCCGTAGCCAATGCTTCCCTGATTTGATTAATTTGAACCGAGTTACACGGTCTGTTTCTCTATATTCACCCTTCTGGCGTCTAAAAAACATGTTACTTCCCTCTATATGAAAAAGAATTTATTCACCTATAAAAACTATCTCCTTATTATATACCAAATATACCTACAATTCAATATCTATAACTTACTCTGAAGAAAGAAAATGATTTCAAAAATAACTTTATTTCAAAACTATTCTGTTTTTTCAATATAATCTTCATTTTATTATTCTGTTAATATATTTTATTTATTCTTTAACCATTTCTATATGCTTTAAAAATTGAGCAAATAATTCCAATCACTCAGGGAATTGATTTTTATTCAAAATATAGAAAAATCCACGAATCAAAAACATTCAAGGACTTTTCTTACAACGCATTTAAGAAAAATGCCATACTAATTAATAGCCTTAATCTACGACACTGAGTTTTACAAATCGATTTCATTTGTAAAACGTGGTTACGACGGAAAAATCCACGAATCGATAATATTCGTGGATTATTCCTAGTGAAGCGTTTAGGTAAGCCGATTTTACACTACGACACGGAGTTTGGCAAATCGATTCTATTTGCCAAACGAAGTTAGTGGGGCAGTTAGCTAGACCACTCACTACCCGTTACGACGTAAAGTTTTACGAATCGATACTATTCGTAAAACTTTACTAGTGGAGCGCCTAGCCAAGTTCCATAGAAACATGGCGTTAGTTACTTAGATTGTTACACAATCAAGTAACTTTGGCGATCTACATCTTCTCCTCCAACTCTACGTCTGGATACTTGTCCGCAAACCAGCGAAGGGCAAAGTCATTTTCAAAGAGGAAGACTGGTTGGTCAAAGCGGTCTTTAGCCAAGATATTTCGGCTTGAGGACATGCGCTCGTCCAAGTCCTCAGGCTTGATCCAACGAACGGTCTTTTTACCCATTGGGCTCATGACCACTTCTGCATTGTACTCGCCTTCCATGCGGTGCTTAAAGACTTCAAATTGGAGTTGTCCGACAGCCCCTAGCATGTACTCGCCTGTTTGGTAATTCTTATAAAGCTGAATGGCTCCCTCTTGCACCAATTGCTCAATCCCCTTATGGAAGGATTTTTGTTTCATGACGTTCTTAGCAGAAACTTTCATGAAAATTTCAGGGGTAAAGGTTGGCAGTGGTTCAAACTCAAACTTGTTTTTTCCAACCGTCAAAGTGTCTCCAACCTGATAAGTACCGGTATCGTAAACCCCGATGATATCTCCTGCCACGGCATTGGTCACATTCTCACGACTTTCCGCCATAAACTGGGTGACATTAGACAGTTTAGCCCCTTTACCAGTACGAGGTAGATTGACACTCATACCACGCTCAAATTCACCCGATACGATACGAACAAAGGCGATACGGTCACGGTGACGAGGGTCCATGTTGGCTTGGATTTTAAAGACAAATCCTGAGAAATCCTTGTCATAAGGATCCACAATTTCGCCATCTGTTTTCTTGTGTCCATGTGGTTCTGGAGCAAACTTAAGGAAGGTCTCAAGGAAGGTCTGCACCCCAAAGTTAGTGAGAGCTGAACCGAAGAAGACCGGAGTCAGTTCTCCTGCAAGAATAGCTTCTTCTGAAAACTCATTCCCTGCTTCTTGCAACAGTTCGATGTCGTCCTTAACCTGAGCGTAGAAAGGATTGCTTCCAAAGAGCTTATCCCCTTCTTCCAGACTGGCAAAACGTTCATCCCCTTTATAAAGTTCCAAACGTTGGTTATAGAGGTCATACAAGCCTTCAAAGGCTTTCCCCATCCCGATTGGCCAGTTCATAGGATAGCTCGCAATGCCAAGGACTTCTTCTAGTTCTTGCAAGAGGTCCAGTGGCTCACGACCATCACGGTCTAGCTTGTTCATAAAGGTAAAGACTGGAATGCCACGGTGCTTCACAACCTCAAACAATTTCTTGGTTTGGGCCTCGATACCCTTGGCAGAGTCCACGACCATGACCGCAGCATCCACCGCCATCAAGGTACGATAAGTATCTTCTGAGAAGTCCTCGTGTCCTGGTGTGTCGAGGATATTGACGCGCTTGCCGTCGTAGTCAAACTGCATAACAGATGACGTGACCGAAATTCCACGTTGTTTCTCAATATCCATCCAGTCAGACTTGGCAAAAGTCCCTGTTTTCTTTCCTTTAACCGTACCAGCCTCACGAATCTCGCCCCCAAAATAGAGCAACTGCTCCGTAATGGTTGTCTTACCCGCGTCCGGGTGGGAGATGATGGCAAAGGTACGGCGTTTCTTTATTTCTTCTTGAATAGTCATAAGTTCTCTTTCTTTGATTCTCTATTTTTAGTTGTTTCAGTTGCTAAGAATGATGTTTACATTGGATTGTACTATTCCTTTCAACTCTTCATTATATCGGATTTTGGGGAGTTTTTCAATTGCTCATCCAATGAAAAGGCAAGCTAGAGTATAGATTTCACCTGATTTCTCTTTTTCCACCGTTTCTTAAACAAGATATCAAAAAGAACAAGAGCCAGTGAAAGGATGACCGACACAAGGAGGTACTTTATCCATAGAGGAGCATTCGAGATAAACGGGGTATCTCTTAAGAGACCATAATTTCCACCCGTTACCTGATTAACCCCAACTAAAAAGAGGTTGAGAATAAAGGTATAGGCTACAATCATATACTTCTTAAGCAAGGTCTTGTCATAGTGATTCATCAAGTAAATCAAGGAATTCACTAGAAGGGCATAGTGCCCAATCAAAAATGAAAAACTGGTGATATGGGGGAAATCATAGGGGTCAAAAACCGGGTAAACCAAGGCAAAGACCGCTCCACTTGCTCCTAAGAGGGCAAAATATTGCTTGCTCCGCCATTTATCTGGCAAGAAAACCACCGCAAACATAGCCAAACGGCAATGGTAAAATGGAAGGCTATTAGAAAATGGAATTCCAAAACCAACATACCAGCTATATAGGGCTAGCAACTGGAGGATCTGAATCCCCTTAAACAAGCGGACAAATTTCGAATTTTTGTGATAAACAAGTGCTCCATAAATACAAAGCACTAATAGGATCATCATAATCCCATACCAAAAGAGGGAAATGGGAGGAGGAACCGTTTGAGATCTGGTGATAAATTGATGGAACATATTTCTATCCTAACTCTTATTTTTTCTATTCTCTAGTTTAACCATTATAGCGAATTAAAAGCGATTTTTCAATTTCTATTTCTTTTCAGTTTGGCTCCCTTATTTATAGGAAATTATGGTAAAATAGAACAGACTAAAAATCATCATTTCACGAAAGGATGCAAGATGAAAATTACGCAAGAAGAGGTAACACACGTTGCCAATCTTTCAAAATTAAAATTCTCTGAAGAAGAAACTGCTGCCTTTGCGACAACCTTGTCTAAAATTGTTGACATGGTTGAATTGCTGGGCGAAGTCGACACAACTGGTGTCGCACCTACTACAACCATGGCTGACCGCAAGACCGTACTCCGCCCTGATGTGGCCGAAGAAGGAACAGACCGTGACCGCTTGTTTAAAAACGTACCTGAAAAAGAAAACTACTATATCAAGGTACCAGCTATCCTAGATGATGGAGGAGATGCCTAATGACTTTTAATAACAAAACTATTGAAGACTTGCACAATCTCCTTGTCTCTAAGGAAATTTCTGCAACTGAATTGACACAAGCCACGCTTGAAGATATCAAGTCTCGCGAGGCAGCTATCAACGCTTTTGTCACTATCGCTGAAGAGCAGGCTCTTGCTCAAGCTAAAACTATTGATGAAACTGGAATCGATGCGGACAATGTTCTTTCAGGGATTCCACTTGCTGTTAAGGATAATATCTCTACTGACGGTATCCTTACAACTGCAGCCTCAAAAATGCTTTACAACTACGAGCCAATCTTTGATGCGACAGCCGTTGCCAATGCAAAAGCTAAGGGTATGATTGTCGTCGGAAAGACCAACATGGACGAATTTGCCATGGGTGGATCCGGTGAAACTTCTCACTACGGTGCGACTAAAAATGCTTGGGACCAGACCAAGGTTCCTGGTGGTTCATCAAGTGGTTCTGCCGCAGCCGTAGCCTCAGGACAAGTCCGCTTGTCACTTGGTTCTGATACCGGTGGTTCCATCCGCCAACCTGCTGCCTTCAACGGGATCGTTGGTCTCAAACCAACCTACGGAACAGTTTCACGTTTCGGCCTCATTGCCTTTGGTAGCTCTCTAGACCAGATTGGACCTTTTGCTCCAACTGTTAAAGAAAATGCTCTCTTGCTCAATGCAATTGCTAGCGAAGATGCCAAAGACTCTACTTCTGCTCCTGTCCGCATCGCTGACTTTACTTCAAAAATCGGGCAAGACATCAAGGGAATGAAAATTGCTTTGCCTAAGGAATACCTTGGTGAAGGGATTGACCCAGAGGTTAAGGAAACCATTCTGAATGCCGCTAAACACTTTGAAAAACTTGGTGCCATCGTCGAAGAAGTCAGCCTTCCTCACTCTAAATACGGTGTTGCCGTTTACTATATTATCGCTTCATCTGAAGCTTCCTCAAACTTGCAACGCTTTGACGGTATCCGTTACGGCTACCGCGCAGATGATGCGACTAATCTTGATGAAATCTATGTAAACAGCCGTAGCCAAGGTTTCGGTGAAGAGGTAAAACGCCGTATCATGCTAGGTACTTTCAGCCTTTCATCAGGTTACTATGATGCCTACTATAAGAAAGCTGGTCAGGTCCGTACCCTCATCATCCAAGATTTCGAAAAAGTCTTTGCGGATTACGACTTGATTTTGGGACCAACTGCACCAAGCGTTGCCTATGACTTGGATTCACTCAACCACGATCCCGTTGCCATGTACTTGGCTGACCTTTTGACCATCCCAGTCAACTTAGCTGGTCTTCCAGGAATTTCTGTTCCTGCTGGATTTGCTCAAGGTCTACCAGTCGGTCTCCAATTGATCGGTCCTAAATACTCTGAGGAGACCATTTACCAAGCTGCTGCTGCCTTTGAAGCAACAACAGACTACCACAAACAACAACCTGTGATTTTTGGAGGTGATAACTAATGAACTTTGAAACAGTCATTGGACTTGAAGTCCACGTAGAGCTCAACACCAATTCAAAAATCTTCTCACCAACTTCTGCTCACTTTGGAAATGACCAAAATGCCAACACTAACGTGATTGACTGGTCCTTCCCAGGAGTTCTGCCAGTTCTCAATAAAGGGGTTGTCGATGCCGGTATCAAGGCAGCTCTTGCCCTCAACATGGACATCCACAAAAAGATGCACTTTGACCGCAAGAACTACTTCTACCCTGATAATCCAAAAGCCTACCAAATTTCTCAGTTTGATGAGCCTATCGGTTATAATGGTTGGATTGAAGTCGAGCTAGAAGACGGTACGACTAAGAAAATCGGTATCGAACGTGCTCACCTAGAAGAAGACGCTGGTAAAAACACCCACTGTACAGATGGCTACTCTTATGTTGACCTCAATCGTCAAGGGGTGCCATTGATTGAAATCGTATCTGAAGCCGACATGCGTTCCCCAGAAGAAGCCTATGCTTATCTAACAGCTCTCAAGGAAGTCATCCAGTACGCTGGCATTTCTGACGTTAAGATGGAAGAAGGTTCTATGCGTGTGGATGCCAACATCTCCCTTCGTCCTTATGGTCAAGAGAAATTCGGTACCAAGACTGAGTTGAAAAACCTCAACTCCTTCTCAAATGTTCGCAAAGGTCTCGAATACGAAGTCCAACGCCAGGCTGAAATCCTTCGCTCAGGTGGTCAAATTCGCCAAGAAACACGCCGTTACGATGAAGCTAACAAGGCAACCATCCTCATGCGTGTCAAAGAAGGTGCTGCAGACTACCGCTACTTCCCTGAACCAGACCTACCACTCTTTGAAATCTCAGATGAGTGGATTGAGGAAATGCGCACTGAATTACCAGAGTTTCCAAAAGAACGTCGTGCGCGCTACGTATCTGACCTTGGCTTATCAGACTACGATGCTAGCCAGTTGACGGCAAACAAAGTCACTTCTGACTTCTTTGAAAAAGCTGTTGCACTCGGTGGTGATGCCAAACAAGTCTCTAACTGGCTCCAAGGTGAAGTTGCTCAGTTCTTGAACGCCGAAGGTAAGACACTGGAACAAATCGAATTAACACCAGAAAACTTAGTAGAAATGATTGCCATCATCGAAGACGGCACGATCTCTTCTAAGATTGCCAAGAAAGTCTTTGTCCATCTGGCTAAAAATGGCGGTGGCGCGCGTGAATACGTGGAAAAAGCAGGCTTGGTGCAAATCTCTGATCCAGATGTCTTGATCCCAATCATCCACCAAGTCTTTGCGGATAACGAAGCTGCCGTTGCCGACTTCAAGTCAGGTAAACGCAACGCAGACAAGGCCTTCACAGGATTCCTTATGAAGGCAACCAAAGGCCAAGCCAACCCACAAGTCGCCCTTAAACTGCTTGCACAAGAATTGGCTAAGTTGAAAGAAAGTGAGTAATTTACTCTTTATACACTTTTTTCTACTTTTAAGACGAGAATGAGACAAGGAGAATAAATGAACAAATTTTTACGATTGCTATTTGTCTTAGTCATCATCGCTATGTTAGGCGCTTCTATACTACAAATTTTCTTTCCATCGTACATGGGAAGCCACTCCGGGTACGGAATATCTGCTGGTTGGCAACGAGAAATTGGAATATGGAATTTAGCTGTATTGATTATTATTCTCGCTATCAATATTAAATACGATTGGTTCTATCTACGAATCGCACTTCTTGCTCTCATTATTGGCGGAATTGGAATAGGAACAAATCACTTACTCAATTATATGGAGTATCACTCTCCTGTAAATGCTATCGGTGCTTTTGAAAATTACTTGCTAGCAATAGGGTGGATTGTGGGATGGCTCATCGAGCGCCATTCCATAAAGAAGCTAAATGCTAGTAAATAACGCCTAGTATATCTTAGATTATTTTAAAGGTTATTAATAGTTTAATAATCATTCGAATTCAGAATTCTACCTTTTCAATCATATAGTTAGGAGACACATGAAAAAGTTTTACGCTCTTTTAATGACCTGTTTATTACTTGTTTTTCTATCCGTGCCTCAAATCGTTGATGCAGGTGTCGGGCATTCCAGAAGTGGAGGGAGCAGCCGCAGTAGCAGCCGCTCAAGTGGAGGTGGAAGTCGTTCTGGCGGATCATCCTACCACTACTACCGCTCTGGATATGGATCATCCTCTGACAGTTCTGCTAGCTCTCCCTATTTAGGATTTATGTTCATATTAGTCGGAGGAATCATACTAGTTGTTATCGTCAAATCCTTGCGGAATAAGTCTGGAGATTCGAGTTCAACCTACACTAGTAATGATTCTCAAACGCTCCATCGTCGAGTTGAACACAACACACTGGCCATTAGTCGTGTGAAATATGGGGATCCAAACTTTGACGCGGTAGCCTTCACATCTTGGGTTAAGGAAGTCTACCTTAAATTGCAGGTTGCCTGGACTGAGAAAAATTGGAACTCTGTCCGCGCTTTGGAAAGTACCAGTCTCTACTCCCAACACAGTACCCAACTTGAGGACCATATTCGATCTAAAACAACTAATGTTTTAGAGAAAGTTTGTATCGAAAATGTTCGCATCAAGGAGTTCATTGAAAATCCTGACGGAAACGATACCTTAGTGGTGATTCTGTCATCTACCTTGCGGGACTATGTCATTGACGATGAGACTCGCCGTGTCATTGAAGGAGACCCTAAAAAAGATCTCTTCACCGTGTATCAATTAAACTTTATCCGTCAACACGGTAGCCAAACGCAAGCAGTCAATCCAGACCAAGTTGTGAGCGACCACTGTCCAAACTGTGGCGCCCCTTTGAAAATCTCTGCAGTTAGCGAGTGCGACTACTGTGGTGCCAATCTCTCTCGCAGTCCAAACCAATGGGTACTGGATACCTATGATGTTGTGGATGAAGACGAGCTTTATAATTAGGAGGAATTATGGGATTTATACGTGCAGCCTTATCAGCAGGCTTAAATAGTTTTAATGATAGTAAATTCAAGGAAGCCATCGTCCTTCCAGACAATGTCTCTGGCGACGCCTTGGCCATCAAGGGACAATTACTCACTAAAGACCCCGATGGACGTTCTCGTCACAGCAATCAAAATACTGGACTCTTGTCGGATGGCAGTGTGGTTATCGTTCCCCAAGGCTATACCGCTGTTTTGGTAAACAACGGTACCTTCCTTGGTGAAGTCCTCGAAGCTGGTAGCCACGAATGGCAAGCTGGTGATAATGCCTGGCTCCTTGAAAAAGGTGGTTTAAAAGGCACTTGGGAAAGCTTTAAAAACCGTTTCTCTTTCGGTGGACAAGTCATCACCCAACAAGAAATTATTTTTATCCGCATGCAACCTATTGCAGGTAATAAGTTCGGCACACAAAACGCGGTCGAATACTTCAGCGAACGTTACCAACAGCTGCTTAATATCCGTTTCTATGGCTTGTTTGATGTAAAAATAGCAGATCCAGTCCTCTTCTACGTGAGTTCTGTTAGCCGTCAAATTACTGACGGACAGCCATTTACTCTCCAAGATGTAGCTCAAGGAACGCTCCGTCAAAATATCGCACCAAAAATCGCGATTGCCATTGCCAAATATACCAACGAAAACAAGGTTGATATCTATAGCCTCAATGCCAACCAAGACACCTTTAACGAACTCGCTAAACAAGAGGTCAACAAGGTTTGGACAGGTCTCTACGGGATTGAAGCAACCAATATCTTGCTTGAAGACCTCAGCTACGACCAAGAAAGTCTTGATATCGTTCGCAAGCTTGATAGTGAGCTCGTGGCAATGAAGTACAACACGATTGAAATCGAAGAACGCCGTGCTCGTAACGAAGCGCTCATTGCTGCAGCTGCTAACGAAGGAAATGGCAATGGGATGAACATGTTTATGGGTATGAATCTTGGCCAAACTCTCGGTGGTCAACTAAGCCAACAAGTCCAAAATCAAGCACCGGCTCAAAACACTGGGCAAACTGCCAGCAAGAATTTTTACATCGAAGTCGATGGAAAATACGTCCTCGTTACCAAAGACGAAGATGGAAATATCGTACCAGTCAACTAATTAAGCTCCTTTTGACATTTGAGTAATGTTGTCTTTTATGGTACAATAAAGAGTAAATTATTTTATTAAAGAGGTAAAAACATGATTGAAGCAAGTAAATTAAAGGCTGGTATGACCTTTGAAACAGCTGACGGAAAATTGATCCGCGTTTTGGAAGCTAGCCACCACAAACCAGGTAAAGGAAACACCATCATGCGTATGAAATTGCGTGATGTCCGTACTGGTTCTACATTTGACACAAGCTACCGTCCAGAGGAAAAATTTGAACAAGCTATCATCGAGACTGTCCCAGCTCAATACTTGTACAAAATGGATGACACAGCCTACTTCATGAACACAGAAACTTACGACCAATACGAAATCCCTGTTGTCAACGTTGAAAACGAATTGCTTTACATCCTTGAAAACTCTGATGTGAAGATCCAATTCTACGGAACTGAAGTGATTGGTGTTACCGTTCCTACTACTGTCGAATTGACAGTTGCAGAAACTCAACCATCTATCAAAGGTGCTACTGTTACAGGTTCTGGTAAACCAGCAACGATGGAAACTGGACTTGTCGTAAACGTTCCAGACTTCATCGAAGCAGGACAAAAACTTGTTATCAACACTGCAGAAGGAACTTACGTTTCTCGTGCCTAATCTCTAGAAAGAGGTCATTCTATGGGAATTGAAGAACAACTTGGCGAAATCGTTATCGCCCCACGTGTACTTGAAAAAATCATTGCTATTGCTACTGCAAAAGTAGAGGGTGTACACTCTTTTTCAAACAAATCAGTGTCTGATACCCTTTCAAAACTTTCTCTCGGCCGTGGTGTTTATCTTAAAAACGTGGACGAAGAGCTCACAGCAGATATCTATCTCTACCTTGAGTACGGAGTAAAAGTTCCTAAGGTAGCTGTTGCTATCCAGAAAGCTGTTAAAGATGCCGTCCGCAATATGGCTGATGTAGAACTCGCTGCCATCAATATCCACGTTGCAGGTATCGTCCCAGATAAAACACCAAAACCAGAATTGAAAGATCTATTTGACGAGGACTTCCTCAATGACTAGTCCACTATTAGAATCTAGACGCCAACTCCGTAAATGCGCTTTTCAAGCTCTCATGAGTCTTGAGTTCGGTACGGATGTCGAAACTGCTTGTCGTTTCGCCTATACTCATGATCGTGAAGATACGGATGTGCAACTTCCAGCCTTTTTGACAGAGCTAGTTTCTGGTGTTCAAGCTAAAAAGGAAGAACTAGACAAGCAAATCACACAGCATTTAAAAGCAGGTTGGACCATCGAGCGTTTAACACTCGTGGAGAGAAACCTCCTTCGCTTGGGAGTCTTTGAAATCACTTCATTTGACACCCCTCAGTTAGTTGCTGTTAATGAAGCTATTGAGCTTGCAAAGGACTTCTCAGATCAAAAATCTGCCCGTTTTATCAACGGACTGCTCAGCCAGTTTGTAACAGAAGAACAGTAAACAGAAAAAGTGTTTGATAGATATCAAACACTTTTTTCTTTGCCTCCTACTATCTAAAAAAATGGTAATAGACATAATTATAAACAAAAATCCAGATGGGTTTTGCATAAATGAGAAAGTTGAAAAAACTATGGCACAGGATGGTGATTTTTAGGTTCTTTGTCCAACGGTAGACAAGGGCATAGAAAAGACCGCCTAAACTATAAATAATCAAACTGATAGGATCTCGATGAGTTAGGATCAAATGACTAAGTCCAAAGATAAGAGCAGATAGGATAACATCCAGATAGTACTTGGACTGGGGGAAAAAGGTATTCATAAAGTACCCTCTATGAATTAGTTCCTCTAATATAGGTCCGACGATTACTGTTAAACTAAAACTGAGAACAGTTGATAGAAAAGTTGGTTGCCCATTGGAGTATAGAATCGAAAGAAGGTCTTGAAAGATATACTTGTTATCAATTAGGTGATGAAACTGTAACTGAAAAGCATCCACCAATTGACGATCAAAATAAGTAGCCACTAGACCAACTACAAGGTAAAAGAATCTTGACTTCTTTGAACCCTTTTTTTCAAAAATATAGAGCATCTCTTTCTTTTTGAGCCAGTAGATAAATAATAGCAAAAGAGCTATTACTTCAACTGTTAAAAAGATAGAATAGCCATCTATCCCCCATCCTAAAAACTTAGTTAGATGCATAATCCCTAACTCTGGTAGATAAACCGATAGAAATATCAGTAAGATATATACTCCTAAATGCCCTAGTTTTTTCATACTTACCCCTTTAAATTATTAGAATATTAAGGTATAATTCCGTTACCATAACCAGTCATTCTAGTACGTATTGTACTCGAATCAGTTGCAATGCTGTAAGCATAAGGCCAACTCCAATAATAATCATCAACCAACCAAATCATGCCACCACCTGAAACTTGTTCTAAGTCCTCAGATGAAAGAACTGTAAATGTTTCTGTACCTGTCATACCAAGTAGCTCCTTAAAATAAATTTTTGTAAGCTTACATCTACAGTACATATCTTTTTGTCTATTTTATAGTCTATCTCCTCAACTGTCAATTTTTCATCCTAAATGGTAGCTTTACTTATTGAGAAGTAAGAAATTGATAAAAGAGATTTCTCTATCTTCCCATTAAATTAGAAAAAAGTGTTTGACAGCTATCAAACACTTTTTCTTTACTTCCTACCATCTAAAAATCAAATAATAAATATAAAATAAAATCGACGGAGCATAGGGAATAACATTATAGAAACTATGACAAACAATGGTAAATCGAAGACTACCCGTAACTCGATAAGCGACTGCAAATAGAAGACCAAGAATACTATACATTAGGAGACTGATGGGATCACGATGGGATAGAACTAAGTGACTGAGCCCAAAGATGAAAGAAGACAAGATCACATCCAAATAAAACTCCGACTTCGGAAAGAAGGTATTCATAAAATAACCCCTATAGATTGTCTCCTCAACAACAGGTACAATCGAAATGTTGAAGATTAAAAATATAAGACTTGATAGAGTCGTTTCTCTTCCGTTTAAGTAAAGTTCTGAAAGAAGGTCTTGGAAAATAAAACTATGATCAATCAATCGAATATTCTGCATTCTAAATCCATTTAAAAAAGAATAGATAAGAAAGCAAGCCACTAAGAAAGCGAGATAAGACCAGTGCCAACTCTTTTTCTCGAAGATAAAGAGCATCTTCTCCTTTTTCAACCACAAAACGAATAAAAAGAAAATAAGCAACACTTCTCCAACTAGGAAGATTATATAGCTGTCCATTCCTAAACCAAAGGTCCTAGCTAGAGTTATAGCTCCTAATGGCGTTAAATAAATGTACAGGAACATTAAAATCATACAGATTCCTAAATGTATTGTCTTTTTCATTCTTTCTCTCCTAATGCTAAACTCTCTATTTGGGGAATATAGGGGATAGACTATTGATTTGTTTTTCTTATTTATCTAGAGTATTCATGTTTATCCATGCTCCATTATCAAAATAGCTAGAACAAAATGTTCTAGCTTTTAAATTTTCTTAGTATTTTCTAAAGCGTTGGTAACGTTCTTCGATAAGTTGGTCGAGTGGTAGTTCTTGCAACCTATCTAGTTCTGCACGCAATTCATTTTTAACGCATCCTAGCAGTTCCTTACTGGAGAGACCTGCTTCTGAGATTACCTTGTCTACGATTCCCATTTCTAGAAGTTCATGTGAAGTGATTTTCATCAATTCCGCCGCTTCCATGGCACGACTTCCATCCTTCCAAAGGATAGAGGCAAAGCCTTCTGGACTGAGTACGGCATAAATCGAATTTTCCAGCATCCAGACACGGTCAGCAACAGCTAGTGCTAATGCACCTCCAGATCCTCCTTCGCCGATAATAATCGCGATGATTGGAACCTTGAGGTCACTCATTTCCATCAGATTTCGGGCAATTGCTTCACCTTGTCCACGTTCCTCGGCTCCAACACCTGGGTAAGCACCCGCCGTATTGATAAAAGTCACAACTGGACGGCCAAACTTTTCTGCCTGTTTCATCAGGCGAAGAGCCTTACGATAGCCTTCTGGATGTGGTTGCCCAAAATTTCGTTTGAGGTTGTCATGAAGACTCTTCCCCTTTTGGATCCCGACGACAGTTACTGCTTGGTCACCTAACCAACCAATTCCACCGATGACCGCACCATCATCGCGGAAAGAGCGATCTCCATGCAATTCGATAAACTCGTCAAAGATTCCATTCGCAAAATCAAGTGCGGTCAAACGACTCTGCTCGCGTGCCTCTCTGACTATTTTTGCAATATTCATCCGCGACTTCCTCCATGCAATCTCACTAATTTAGCAATTGTTTCTGGTAGTTCTCTCCGTTTGACAATTGCATCAACAAATCCATGTTCCAGCAAAAATTCTGCCTTTTGGAAGTCATCCGGCAAGGTCTCTCGAACTGTATTTTCGATAACACGACGCCCAGCAAAACCAACCAAACTCTGTGGCTCCGCTAGGATGATATCACCTTCCATAGCAAAAGAAGCGGTCACCCCACCGGTTGTCGGATCGGTTAAAATAGTTAGGTAAAAAAGTCCGGCCTTGGAATGACGTTGAACTGCCGCAGAAATCTTAGCCATCTGCATCAAGCTCATGATTCCTTCTTGCATACGGGCTCCACCAGAAGCTGTGAAAAGTACGACTGGCAACTTTTCAACTGTCGCATATTCAAACAAGCGCGTGATTTTTTCACCCACAACGGTTCCCATCGACGCCATGATAAAGTTGGAATCCATGATTCCAAGAGCAACTTTTTGTCCTTTGATGCTAGCTGTACCAGTCAGTACTGCTTCATCCAAACCTGTCTTTTCACGCATACTAGCAAGTTTTTTCTGGTAGCCAGGAAAGTTTAATGGATCTTGAGTTTCAATACCCGTAAACATCTCCACAAAGCTGTCAGAATCAATCGTCAAATCCAAGCGTTCCTGAGCTGAAATACGGAAAGTATAGCTACAATGGGGACAAATTCGTTCGCTCCCCAGATCCTTTTGGTAAATGGTGTGTTTACAACCAGGACACTGGGAGAAGAGTTCATCCGGAACCTCAGGCTTGGCTTGTGGTTTCTGCCTTACGGAACGGTTAGGATTGATCCGAATATACTTATCCTTTTTACTAAATAGAGCCATAACTCCCCCTTTTAGTTCTCATACTGTTTGAAAGTCTATTCTTTTTCTTGGTATTTTGGCAAGAAAGTTTCCATCAAGAAGGAAGTATCGTAGTCACCAGCGATAACTCGGCGGTCTGAAATCAGATCCAACTGGAAGTCTGCATTGGTTTGCACTCCTTCAATATCAAGTTCATAAAGTGCCCGTTGCATCTTCATAAGAGCGTCAAAACGATTCTCCCCATGAACAATGATTTTGGCAATCATACTATCATAGTAAGGAGGAATGGTATAACCTGGATAGACTGCAGAGTCTACACGCAATCCAACTCCTCCACTTGGAAGGTAGAGGTTGGTGATTTTTCCTGGGCTTGGAGCAAAGTTAAATGCTGGATTTTCCGCATTGATCCGGCACTCGATAGCATGACCTCGTAGGACAATATCTTCTTGTTTGAAAGGTAAAGGTTGCCCGGCAGCAATGCGAATCTGTTCCTTCACAATATCAACACCTGAAACAAACTCTGTGACTGGGTGTTCAACTTGAACACGAGTATTCATTTCCATGAAGTAGAAATTGCCACTCACTTCATCGAGTAGAAATTCAATCGTTCCTGCATTTTCATAACCTACAGACTCTGCTGCACGAACGGCTGCAGCACCAATTTCATGACGAAGGGTTTTGCCAATCGCAATGGACGGACTTTCTTCTAAGACCTTTTGGTTATTCCGTTGGAGTGAACAATCCCGTTCACCAAGATGGACAACATGACCCTCTTGATCTGCAAGAATCTGAACTTCGATATGACGAGCAGGATAAATCACACGTTCAAGATACATAGCGCCATTTCCAAAATTGGCCTTGGCTTCACTGGATGCTGTCTCAAAGGCTGCGACCAAGTCTTCTGCCTTTTCAACCTTACGAATTCCCTTTCCACCACCACCTGCTGATGCCTTAAGCATGACTGGATAGCCAATTTTTTCTGCAACCGCAAGTGCCTCTTCAGCCGTGTGAACTTCACCATCAGATCCTGGGATAACTGGAACTCCAGCCTTGATCATTTGCTCACGCGCATTGATCTTATCTCCCATGGTATCCATTACAGTTCCAGAAGGGCCGATAAACTTAATTCCCACTTCATCACACATAGTGGCAAACTTAGAATTCTCACTAAGAAAACCAAAGCCTGGGTGAATGGCTTCTGCTTCTGTCAAGACTGCAGCAGATAAAATCGCATTGATATTGAGATAAGACTCTGTCGCCTTACCAGGTCCGATACAGATAGCTTCATCCGCTAGGAGTGTGTGAAGAGCTTCCTTATCAGCAGTTGAATAAACTGCTACGGTCGCAATGCCCAATTCACGCGCAGCTCGGATAATGCGAACCGCAATCTCACCACGGTTGGCAATCAAAATTTTACGAAACATGGAGAACCTCCTTAGTTTCCAATTGCAAAGGTAAGAGTACCACTCGCTGCAAGCTTGCCATCTACTTCAGCCTTTGCTTCAACCACAGCAATCGTACCACGACGTTTGACAAAAGTAGCCGTCATGACTAATTGGTCACCTGGTACAACTTGCTTCTTAAACTTAACCTTGTCCATGCCAGCATAGAAGACCAGTTTCCCTTTATTTTCAGGTTTGGACAATTCCAAGACACCAGCAGTCTGAGCCAAGGCTTCCATGATAAGAACACCTGGCATAACTGGGTATTGTGGAAAATGACCATTGAAGAAAGGTTCGTTGATGGTCACATTTTTAATGGCAACAATGGTATCTTCGCTCACTTCCAAGACACGATCCACTAGGAGCATAGGGTAACGATGGGGTAGAGCTTCTTTGATTCCTTGAATATCGATCATTTGATACGTACCAATCCTTTACCGAACTCAACCATTTCTTCATTTGAAACGAGAATTTCTGTCACCACACCATCCTTAGGTGCAGGAATTTCATTCATGACCTTCATGGCTTCAATGATCACCAAAGTCTGACCTTTTTTAACACTGTCTCCAACTGTGACAAAGGCAGGTTTATCTGGTCCAGCGGCCAAGTAAGCCACCCCTACAAGTGGACTTTCAACGACATCACCCTCCGGAGCAACCGTCGTTTCAGCTGGTGCTGGAGCTTCTTCCACTGCACTCTCTACTGGAGTTAAAGGGGCCGAAACTACTGGACTAGGAGCCACTGCAGCTGGTGTTTCAGAAGCCATTCTTACTTCATTCTTACTGAACTGCAATTCGTCCGTTCCATTTTTATAAGAAAATTCTCTCAAACTTGATTGGTCAAATTGAGCCATCAAGTCCTTGATTTCATTTAAATTCATAATTATTTATTCTCCCAACGTTTGAAAGCAAGAACCGCGTTGTGTCCGCCAAAACCAAATGTATTTGAAATAGCATAAGGGATTTCCTGCTCCAAGCCTTGTCCATAAACGACATTGGCTTCGATATAGTCTGATAACTCGCTTGTTCCAGCTGTCATTGGTACAAAGTTATGACGCATGGCTTCGATGGTAGCAATCGCTTCTACCGCTCCTGCAGCTCCAAGCAAGTGTCCTGTAAAGGACTTGGTTGAAGATACAGGTACTTCTTTACCAAGGACAGCTACGATCGCACCACTTTCTCCTTTTTCATTAGCAGGAGTTGAAGTTCCGTGGGCATTGACATAAGCCACTTGCTCTGGAGAAATTTCTGCTTCTTCCAAAGCCAACTTCATAGCCTTAATCGCACCTTGACCTTCTGGATGAGGTGAAGTCATATGGTAAGCATCACAGGTATTACCATAGCCAACTACTTCAGCCAAGATGGTCGCCCCACGTTTTTCAGCATGTTCAAGGCTTTCAAGAACCAACATTCCTGAACCTTCTCCCATCACAAATCCGTTACGATCTTTGTCAAATGGGATAGAAGCTCGAGTTGGATCTTCTGTAGTTGATAGGGCGGTCAAAGCTTGGAAACCAGCGATAGCAAAAGGAGTGATAGATGATTCTGATCCACCAACTAACATGACATCTTGGAAACCAAACTTGATAGAACGGAAGGCATCTCCGATGGCATCATTTGATGAGGCGCATGCTGTATTGATTGATTTACAGATACCGTTTGCTCCGAAGCGCATGGCAACATTTCCTGAAGCCATATTTGGCAAGGCTTTTGGAAGTGTCATTGGTTTAACGCGTTTTGGACCTTTTTCATGAAGACGGATAACCTGATCTTCGATTTCTTTAATTCCCCCAATACCAGAAGCCACGATGACACCAAAGCGATCCTTATCGATTGCTTCTACATCAAGATTTGCATTTGTCACCGCTTCTTGAGCCGCATACAAGGCATACAAAGAATAGTTGTCAAAACGGTTGGTATCTTTTTTGACAAAGTATTTATCAAATGGGAAATCTTGAACTTCTGCCGCATTGTGCACAGCAAATTCGCTGTGGTCAAACTTAGTGATTTCTCCAATTCCAATCTTCCCAGTTTGCAAACTGTTCCAAAATTCTTCTGGAGTATTTCCGATAGGAGAGGTCAATCCGTAACCTGTTACTACAACTCGATTTAGTTTCATCTGTCTTACCTATATCTTTCCTTATTTTTTACATGCTAAGTCCGCCATCAACAGCGAGAACTTGTCCAGTCAAATAATCCTGTCCAGCCAGGAACACTGTAGCATCTGCGATATGTTCTGCTTGACCGAAATGTTTCATTGGGATTTGGGCCAATGTCGCTTCCTTGACCTTATCAGACAAAACAGCAGTCATATCTGACTCGATCATCCCTGGTGCAAGAGCATTTACGCGTACGTTGCGATTGGCAACTTCACGTGCAACTGACTTGGTAAACCCAATCAAGCCTGCTTTAGAAGCTGCATAGTTGGCTTGTCCGATATTTCCCATCAAACCGACCACACTCGACATGTTGATAATCGCACCTTCACGTGCCTTGATCATCTGTTTCAAGACTGCTTGCGTCATGTTGAAGGTACCTGTCAAGTTGATTTTAATCACTTTTTCAAAGTCTTCTTCGGTCATCTTGAGCATAAGCGTATCTTGAGTGATCCCAGCATTGTTGACCAAGACATCGACAGAACCGAGTTCCGCAATCGCTTGATCTACCATACGCTTGGCATCTGCAAAGTCTGAAACATCACCTGATATCGGTATTACTTTGACGCCGTAGTTTGAAAACTCAGCCAGCAATTCTTCTGAGATTGCTCCGCGACTATTCAAAACTACATTAGCGCCTAGTTGGGCAAATTTGTGAGCAATGGCAAGTCCGATACCACGGCTTGAACCTGTTACAAAGACATTTTTGTTTGTAAGTTGCATTCTATCTCTCCTATTTCCTGTTGTATTTTGTGGGAGAAGGGATCATTAGTTTTCTAACAAAGCATCCAAGCTTGCTTGGTCTTCAACGTTAGCTAGCTTAGCTGTTTTATCGATTTTTTTGACAAAGCCTGATAGGACCTTACCAGGACCAATTTCAATAAAGTTGGTTACCCCAGCATCCTGCATCACAGCAATACTTTCATAAAAACGAACAGGTTCTTTGACCTGACGCGTCAAAAGCTCTTGGATTCGACCTTTTTCCATAACAGCAGCTTCCGTATTGCCAACTAGTGGGCAAGTGAAATCAGCGAAACTCACTCCCTCAAGAGCTTCAGCTAGTTGCTGACTAGCTGGCTCTAAAAGTGCTGTATGGAAGGGACCAGATACATTTAAAGGAATCAATCGTTTTGCTCCTGCTTCCTGCAAGAGTTCAACTGCGCGGTCAACCGCAGCCACCTCGCCACCGATAACGATTTGGCTTGGGGTGTTGTAGTTAGCTGGAGTCACTACTCCAACTTTAGAGGCTGTTTCACAAGCTTCCTCAATCACTTCAACTGGAGTATTGAGAACCGCAACCATCTTCCCAGAGCCTGCAGGTGCCGCCTCTTCCATATAAGCACCACGCTTAGCAACCAAGGCAACTGCCTCTTCGAAGTCCAAGGCACCACTTGCTACAAGAGCAGAATATTCCCCAAGAGACAATCCTGCTACCATATCCGGCTGATAACCCTTTTCTTTCAATAGTCGGTAAATAGCAACCGAAGTCGCTAAAATAGCTGGCTGCGTATAGCGAGTCTGGTTTAACTTGGTTTCTTCCTTATCAATCAAGTCACGAAGATCATAACCCAAAACCTGACTGGCTTGGTCAATTGTTTCCTTGACGATAGGATAGCGATCATAGAGATCACGCCCCATTCCTAGATACTGAGCACCTTGACCTGCAAATAGAAAGGCTGTTTTAGTCATTTCTTACAACTCCTGCCCAACGAGAGGCTTCTTCTTGAATTTTTTTGGCTGCGCCATAGTATAGATCTTTTAGGATTTCTTCGACAGTTTCCTCTTTAGAAACCAAACCAGCGATCTGACCTGCCATGACAGATCCACCTTCTACATCTCCATGAACAACGGCTTTAGCAAGAGCACCAGCTCCCATTTGTTCAAAGATTTCTAAATCTGGATTTTCTTGTTTAAAGGCATCTTTTTCAGCCTGCTCAAAGTCACGTGTCAATTGGTTTTTAATGGCACGAACAGCATGTCCAAAGTGTTGAGCTGAAATAGTCGTATCAATATCACGCGCTTTTAAGATTTTTTCCTTGTATTTTGGATGGGCGTTAGATTCCTTAGCTACTACGAAACGCGTACCAACCTGAACAGCCTCAGCTCCAAGCATAAAGCCTGCAGCGACACCTTCACCGTCCGCAATTCCTCCAGCTGCGATAACTGGAATTGAAACAGCTGCAGCAACTTGGCGAACCAAGGTCATCGTCGTCAATTTACCAATATGCCCACCGGCTTCCATTCCCTCTGCAATAACCGCATCTGCACCAATTTTTTCCATGCGTTTTGCCAAAGCAACACTTGGAACAACGGGAATAACTGTAATTCCTGCATCATGGAAACGAGTCATGTATTTACTTGGATTTCCTGCACCAGTTGTAACAACCTTGACCCCTTCTTCAATCACGAGATCAACGATGTCTTCTACAAAAGGTGACAAGAGCATGATGTTGACACCAAAAGGTTTGTCCGTAAGTGATTTGATTTTATCGATATTAGCCTTTACGACCTCTTTAGGTGCATTCCCACCACCGATAATCCCTAGACCACCAGCTTTTGATACTGCACCAGCCAAGTCACCATCAGCAACCCAGGCCATTCCTCCTTGAAAAATAGGATAATCAATGTTCAATAATTCTGTAATACGTGTTTTCATAGTGCCTCCATCATTCCTTGCTTACGTAATAGTTCGACGAGTTTATCATTTGAGTTTCAAACTATTACCTAAACAAGAGGGAGTGGGTTTCCCCTACTCCTTCTAGTAATATGTTAATTATTTTGTTTGCTCTTCAACGTAGGCAACCAAGTCACCAACTGTTTTCAAGTTATCTTCTGCTTCGATTTGGATATCGAAAGCATCTTCGATTTCAGAGATTACTTGGAACAAGTCCAATGAATCTGCATCCAAATCATCAAAAGTAGATTCAAGTGTTACTTCTGATGCGTCTTTCCCAAGTTCTTCAACGATAATTTCTTGTACTTTTTCAAATACTGCCATGATAGGACTCCTTTAAAATATAAAAAATTTATAACTATGTGTTTACCACATGATTACCTAGATTGTAAGAATGAGTGTGCCCCATGTCAAACCTCCACCGAAGCCTGATAGGAGAATCGTCTGGCTACCATCTAAACGAATCTTGCCATTCTCCACACACTCTGAGAGTAAAATCGGGATACTTGCTGCACTGGTATTTCCATACTCCATCATATTGGCAGGAAGCTTGTCTCGGTCTACGCCGATCTTCTTAGCCATCTTATCCAAAATGCGGATATTTGCCTGATGAAGCAAGAGATAATCCAATTCCGATGCTGCGATTGGACCATTTTCAATGGTTCCTTTGATCGATTTAGCAACATCACGATTTGCAAAATCAAAAACTGCTCGTCCATCCATTTTCAAAAAAGCAGGAACTGCTTCTTGATCCGAGAAAGGAGAAGCCAAAGCCGTTTGACCATAGGTCAAACACTCGCTCCGAGAGCCATCTGTATAGAGACTTTCCACAAGGAAGTGCCGTGTTTCGCTCGCTTCCAAGAGAACCCCACCAGCTCCATCCCCAAAGAGAACAGCTGTTGAACGATCTGACCAATCAACTGCCTTGGATAAGGTTTCAGCCCCGATAACAATCCCTTTTTTGAACTGTCCAGAACTTAAAAACTTTTCTGCAGTTGAGAGAGCGAATACAAAGCCACTGCAAGCTGCTGTCAGATCAAAGGCGAAAGCTCTATGCGCTCCGATATTTGCCTGAACTCGAGCTGCTGTGGAAGGCATCATCGAGTCTGGGGTAATCGTCGCTACAATGATAAAATCAATCTGATCCGCTGTTAAGCTCCCTTTAGCCAGCAAGCTCTTAGCAACTTCTGTCGCCAAGTCACTTGTAGACTCTGATTTTGAGATATGTCTCTGTTTAATTCCTGTCCGACTTGAAATCCACTCATCGCTTGTGTCCATGATTTGGGCTAAGTCATGATTAGTGACCACTTGCTCTGGAACATAATGAGCAACCTGGCTTATTTTTGCAAAAGCCATTATTTCAAATCCTCCAAAAATTGATAAAGGTTCGTTAAACCTCTGCCCATGACTTCTTTTTCCTCAGGGCTCATGCCATCGATGATTTTTTCGACCATAGCCTTGTGGAATCGTTTATGAAGGCGGTGAACCAAACGACCTTGCTTTGTCAAATGCAGATAGACCACTCGACGGTCTTGGTCAGAACGAATACGCTCAATATAACCTTTTCTCTCCAGGTTATTCAAACTCGTCGTCACTGTTCCAAGAGTTACCATCAGTTCTTTGGAAACCTTACTTGGCGTTGCCTCCGGGAACTTCCCAATCACATCGATCGTGTGCATTTCTTTGATGGAGATGTCTTTGAATCGACTACCTCGTAAGCTAACCTCCTCAATCACAAGGACGTTATTAAAAATAGATGTTAGATAATCATTTACTTGTTGGTAGTCCAAATCGTTTCCCTCCCCCTCAAAAAACTTTTACAATCAAAACATTTGATAAAAGAAGTATAACAAACTTCAAAAAATTGTGCAAGTATTTTTTCACATTCCTGTAAATTTTGGTCTTCTTCTTTCAGAATGCGCTCGAACCCCTTCTTTGAAATCTTCAGTTAGAGATAACGATTCTTGTAGTTTCAATTCTAATTCGGCATAATTCTGCCAATCCTTGAATTGACTTTCCCAAACTAACTTTTTAATCGCTGCGTATGAGTTTGCTGAACCTCTTCTTAATTTTTTCAGAACCTGTTCTCTTGTTTTTTCTAATTTGTCAACTTCACAAACACGGTATACCACGCCCCATTCTAGCGCTTTTTCAGCAGTCAAAGCTTCACCTGTCATGGCAAGTTGTGCAGCCCGTGTTACCCCGATACTACGACTCAAGAGATGAATCCCACCAGCGTCTGGCGCCAATCCAACTCCGACAAAGGCTTGAATGAATTTTGCCTTGTCAGTCGCTAAACAGAAATCAACTGCTACTGCCATATTTGCTGCAGCACCAGCAACCGCTCCATCTACCTCCATCAAAACAGGTTTTGGAATTTGCTTGATTTTAAAAGAAATTGTATTGACTAATTCTGCAATCTTATTCAAAGAAGGGATATCATCTTCGTCTACTGCTCGTTTCATCTCAACCAAGTCTCCCCCAACTGAAAAAACCTTCCCATTAGCATTAATCAAGATGAACTGCACAGCTTGATCCTGCTCTGCTAGAGTCAAAGCTTCTAAAATCTCCTCACACATTGGGATATGGAAACCATTTGCCACTTCGGGACGATTCAAAGTAATGATAGCCAGATCATCTACGATCTGATATAAGATATGATTCATAGCTTCTCCTTTTCTTTTATAAGGCAATAAAATTGTTTTATTATCAAAGTATACCTTTTTTTGGATAAAGAGGCAAGGAAAAACTAAAGGAAAGTGTCTCAGCTGATTATTTACCCATCATTTATGAGTGTGAGTAAAATTTGACACTCTTACTTTTAAATCGTTATCGCTTTTCAGAATAAGTTAGTGTTTTCTTCTATTATAATAGGAAGTTATTTTCTTCATTGAAAAATGCCCCTCTTTCTGCTATAATCGTATAAAATACTTACTTGAGGAGTCCTTATGAAGGTTGTAAAATTTGGCGGAAGCTCGCTTGCCTCTGCTGGTCAGTTAGAAAAAGTCTTAAATATCGTTAAAAGTGATAAAGAACGCCGTTTTGTAGTCGTTTCTGCACCCGGCAAACGCAATGCTGAAGATACCAAGGTAACTGATGCCTTGATCAAATACTATCGTGACTATGTGGCTGGAAATGACATCAGTGCTAGCCAAAGCTGGATCATTGACCGTTATGCCGCTATGGTTAGTGAACTTGGGTTAAAACCTGCTGTTTTAGAAAAAATCTCTAAAAGCATTCGGGCCTTGGCAACTCTTCCTATAGAGGACAATGAATTTCTCTATGATACCTTCCTAGCGGCTGGAGAAAATAACAATGCCAAACTCATTGCAGCCTACTTTAACCAAAACGGTATCGATGCACGCTATGTTCACCCAAGAGAAGCTGGAATTGTTGTCACAAGTGAACCAGGAAACGCACGCATCATTCCATCTAGTTATGACAAGATTGAAGGCTTGGCTGATAGCAACGAAGTCCTTGTCATCCCTGGTTTCTTTGGTGTGACTAAGGAAAATCAAATCTGTACTTTTTCACGTGGAGGCTCAGATATTACAGGTTCTATCATTGCAGCAGGTGTTAAGGCTGATCTCTATGAGAACTTTACAGACGTAGATGGTATCTTTGCTGCCCATCCTGGTATTATCCACCAACCACACTCCATTCCTGAATTAACCTACCGTGAAATGCGTGAGTTGGCTTACGCTGGATTTTCAGTTCTTCATGACGAAGCCCTTCTTCCTGCCTACCGAGGAAAAATTCCTCTTGTCATCAAGAATACCAACAACCCTGACCACCCAGGAACACGCATTGTTTTAGAACACAGTAGTGATAAATTCCCAGTAGTAGGGATTGCAGGTGACTCAGGATTCGTCAGCATCAACATGTCAAAATACCTCATGAACCGTGAAGTCGGGTTTGGTCGCAAGGTTCTGCAAATCCTTGAGGATCTCAATATCGGTTGGGAACACATGCCTACAGGTATCGACGATCTTTCAATCATCCTCCGCTCCCGCGAATTGACTCCTATCAAAGAAGAAGAAATTCTACGTCAACTCGTTCAAAAGGCTGAGGTGGACCATGCTGAAATCGAACATGACCTTTCCATCATTATGATTGTTGGAGAAAAGATGAAGAGTCATATCGGGGTTACTGCTACTGCAACACGGGCTTTGTCTGAGAATAAAATCAACATCCAGATGATGTCACAAGGTTCAAGTGAAGTTTCCATCATGTTTGTTGTCAATAAAGAGCAAGAGAAGGCCGCTATCAAGGCTCTCTATCATGCCTTTTTCGGTGAAAGTAAGGAAGACTAATCATGGCCCAATCACTCAATCAAGTCATTGACCTCCAAACTACTGGGACATCTTACCTCTCTATCTCTGGAAAAGTTGGAAAATTTCTAGTTGGGGATCAAGCCTTAGAGTTTTATCCTGATGTCAATGTCGAACAATATATCCAAATCCCCTGGTCCAGCATTCAGCAAATCGGAGCCAACGTAAGTGGTCGCAAGATCAGCCGCCACTTTGAAGTCTTTACCGATCAAGGAAAATTCCTCTTTGCTTCAAAAGACTCTGGTGCTATCCTCAAAATCGCTCGGGAAAAATTAGGAAACGACAAGGTTGTGAAACTTCCGACTCTACTCCAGACCATTGGAAAAAAACTTAAAAATCTATTTGCAAAAAAGTAGAAACTTTAGTATAATCATAGCAACGGATAAGTAGGTTATCTCCTTCTTTCAGAAAGTCTGCGGGTGCTGCGAGCAGATAGGAGGGATAGGTGAAATTCTACCGTTATTCACAATTAAATACAGAATCAAGTGCACACCTGTGAAGTTGGATGGAACCGTGGCCCTGCCACTCCAACACTTTGTCAGGTGTGCTTTTTTCATAAAGGAGTTCCTATGTTAGATATTAAACGTATTCGCACAGATTTTGATGCTGTCGCTGAAAAATTAGCTACACGTGGTGTAGATGCTGCTATCTTGAATGAGATGAAAAAAATCGATGCTAAACGTCGTGACATCTTGGTCAAGGTTGAAACTCTAAAAGCAGAACGTAACACAGTTTCTGCTGAGATTGCCCAAGCCAAGCGCAACAAGGAAAATGCCGATGACAAGATTGCTGCGATGCAAACCCTATCTGCTGAAGTCAAAGCCTTGGATGCTGAATTGGCGGACATCGATGCTAAATTAACAGAATTTACCACTACTCTTCCAAACATCCCTGCCGACAGCGTTCCTGTTGGGGCTGACGAAGATGACAATGTGGAAGTTCGCCGTTGGGGGACTCCACGCGAGTTTGACTTCGAGCCAAAAGCTCACTGGGATCTTGGTGAGGACCTCGGTATCCTTGACTGGGAACGCGGTGGTAAGGTAACAGGAGCTCGCTTCCTCTTCTATAAAGGACTTGGGGCTCGTTTGGAACGTGCTATCTACAACTTCATGTTGGATGAGCATGGTAAAGAGGGCTATACGGAAGTCATCACGCCTTACATAGTTAACCATGACTCTATGTTTGGTACTGGTCAATATCCAAAATTCAAGGAAGACACTTTTGAATTGAAAGACACTAATTATGTCCTCATTCCTACAGCTGAAGTGCCTTTGACAAATTACTACCGTGATGAAATTCTTGACGGTAAAGACCTACCAATCTACTTTACCGCTATGAGTCCATCTTTCCGTTCTGAGGCTGGCTCTGCTGGCCGTGATACTCGTGGCTTGATTCGTTTGCACCAATTCCACAAGGTTGAAATGGTCAAATTTGCCAAACCAGAAGAATCTTACGAAGAATTGGAAAAGATGACAGCCAACGCTGAAAATATTCTTCAAAAACTCAACCTTCCATACCGTGTCGTTGCGCTCTCTACTGGAGATATGGGCTTCTCAGCTGCCAAGACTTATGACTTGGAAGTTTGGATTCCAGCCCAAAATACCTATCGTGAAATCTCAAGCTGTTCAAATACAGAAGATTTCCAAGCTCGTCGTGCCCAAATCCGTTACCGTGATGAAGCAGATGGCAAGGTGAAACTCCTTCACACTTTGAATGGTTCTGGACTTGCAGTTGGACGTACAGTGGCTGCCATTCTTGAAAACTATCAAAACGCAGATGGTTCTGTAACCATTCCAGAAGCTCTTCGTCCATATATGGGTGGAGCTGAAGTTATCAAACCATAAAAATAAGGTCTAGCTATTTCTAGCTAGCCCTTTTTTCGTAACCAAATCAGATAAGCACCCAAGACAAAGAATAAAATAGTGAGGCAAATAACCGTTTCAGCCAATACCAGATAATCCAGAAATGGAAGTTTCAAAATTCCCTGAGCCATCTTGAGCGAAGTAGCTGTGATAATGGTTGGGAAGGTTAGGGCTGAGAAGGCTGGTTGAAATCCTTGTTTTAAAATATTGGGTAGGCGGGTTAAAACAAAGAAAAAGAAGGATTGAGATGCCAAAATCATGACAATCAAGAGCCAAGTCGGTAGGCTTGCTCCTCCAACTCGAACTAGAGAAGCCAAGAGTAGAGAAAAGGGAGCACAGTAGATTCCTTCCTGTCCAAGCAAGGCCACTGGGAGTGGATCTTTCTTTAAATCGCTATAAATAAGCGGATAGAGATAGAAGGTCAAGACAAAACCAAAACTCAAGGTCGCATAGGCAATCTCAATAATGCCTACCAGAGGATAGGTCAAGGCCGCTACTGCTATCCCCACATAGAGCACCGTCCAGCTTGGAGTCGCATTGACCCTCCGACCCGGACAGGTAAATTTGATGGTGAAAGTAGCAATCAACGCCAAATCCAAGAGAAAGGAAAACCACCAGATTCCTTGTGCTACTATAGGAAGAGCAGGGAATACGCGAAAGACATAGGTCGATAAAATCATCCCAGCCATGGGAAAGGTGGCCATCCCAGATAAAAGAGGGGGTCTGGTCAATTCTTGCTTGGTTTCTTCCCAATTAAAAAGATGAACAACAAGAAAGAAAATCCACAACACTAGACCAGTCAGACTCAATAAATGCGACAGAACAGGCAAAGTATCTGCAATCAGATTTCCTGCACCTGCTAAACCTAATAAACAGCCAGAGAATACTAAGGGGAGCTTTTTCATCCGAGCCTCCAATAATCATGTTATTATTAGTATAGCATAAAAGCGCTTAAAATAGCATAGAAAAATGAAGACTGGATTGCTCAGTCTTCATTTTTTCTTTCTGATTCGAACTAGGCATAAGGTTGCAATTCTGGGTTAATAGGCGTATTAGCTAGGTTGTTGGCATAGTTGCAGAGGCTGGCAAGACTTACACCGAGAACCACATCCAAGGCATTTTGTTGCGTGTAGCCAGCTTCCAAAAATTCAGCCAAGGCTTCATCTCCTACACGCCCTTTGGTATTGATGACCGCCAAGGTAAACTTAGCTAGAGTATCTAGTTTTGGATCTGTCTCGATTGGAGTACGGTTGCGGAGAGCTTGGAGAAGATCATCATTCATCTGGATTTGTTTGATTGAAAAGGCTGTGTGACCTGCGACGCAGAAAGCACAACCATTGGTTACGGCTGCCGTGATTTGCACTACTTCACGCTCTACTGGTGTTAAGCTATTGCGACGGTTGATGGCTCCGACAGTTCGGTAGGCTTCAAGCGCGGTAGGAGCGTTAGCCAAGAGACCGATTAGGTTGGGAATATAGCCATTGTTATCTTTTTGTACTGTTTCAAGAACTTCTTTCACTTCTGCTGGTGCTGATTCTACTGTGTGGATGGTAAATGTTGTCATAAGAAACCTCTTTTCATTTTATTGTCATTTAGTCTATCATAGAATTTCCCCCTTGGATAATATATATTTTCAATCGCCTTGATAGGAAATGTCTATGAAATGAAAAAATCACACTAAAAGTGTGATTGGGTTAGTGTTTAAAATACTGTTTAGTCTCAGCAATGACGACTGGCGACAAGACCAAGAGGGCAATCAAGTTTGGTAAAGCCATCAAGGCATTGACGATATCTGCGATAATCCAAACCATATCCAGCTCGATAAATCCTCCCAACAGGACCATGACTACAAAGACTACACGGTAAAGCCAGATAAAGCGGACACCAAATAGAAACTCAAAACAGCGCTCTCCGTAGTAGTTCCATCCGAGAATTGTCGTAAAGGCAAAGAGTACAAGGAAGATGGTCAAGAGGGCAGGTCCAAAGTGTGAAAAAACTGTTGAAAAGGCTGACTGGGTCAAGGCAACTCCATTCAAATCACCACTCCAAACCCCAGTTACCAAGATTGTTAAACCAGTCAACGTACAGATAATGAGGGTATCAATAAAGGTTCCTGTCATGGAAATCAAACCTTGCTCTACTGGTTCATTTGTCTTAGCCGCAGCAGCTGCAATGGGAGCTGAACCAAGACCAGATTCATTAGAAAAGACTCCTCGCGCCACACCATTTTGGATTGCAGTACGGATAGTCGCACCTGCAAATCCTCCTACTGCTGCTACAGGGCTGAAAGCAGAGGTAAAGATCAGGGCAAGTGTGGCTGGGATTTTCTCGATATTAAAGAGAATAACTGTAAGAGTCCCTAAAATATAGACAATAGCCATAAAAGGAACAACTGCTGTCGAAACTTTTGATATGGATTTGAGGCCACCAAAGACGGCAATACCCACCAAAATGGATAAAATCAGAGCTGTGATAGCTGGATCAACTTGGGCTGTATTTTGAATGGATTCTGTAATCGAATTGACTTGGGTAAAGGTACCAATCCCCAGAAGGGCAACCAATACACCCGCTAGGGCAAAGAAGATAGCAAGTGGACGCCACTTTTCTCCCATCCCCAAAAGGATGTAATGCATAGGGCCTCCAGCTACAGCTCCATTTGCATCCTTAGTGCGATATTTGATGGCAAGTAAGCCTTCGGCATACTTGGTCGCCATCCCAAAGAAGGCTGCCATCCACATCCAAAAGAGGGCCCCTGGTCCTCCAACCTTAATGGCTGTTGCGACCCCGATGATATTTCCCGTACCAACTGTGGCTGCTAGAGCCGTACAGAGAGCAGCAAAGCTCGACACATCGCCATGCCCCTTATCCTTGGTAAAGATCAGCTGAAAGGCCTTAGGGAGACGAGCCACCTGCAAAAGGCCTAGTCGGATGGTCAAATAGATACCCGTTCCGACCAATAAGATCAAGAGGGGAGGCCCCCAAACGAAAGCATCAAGCGCTTTTAGCAATTCTAACATATCCTTCTCCTATCTTTCAACCCCAAAAGAAAGAGCACATGCAAGATACATGTACTCTGGAATGCTTAGATAAATGCCAAAAAGCGGTCTATCCTAGCTCTGTCCTTTTACCTGAGAGTTTGAGCAGTTACCTGCCTTGCCCCTTCGGTGCCTTTACGGTCTCTCCAGAGTTCCGTCCATTTACAGTCATGGAAAACAAACCTTTCTCCACTTCTATTAAACTTCATTCGGTGTTGGTATTTTATTTTTTATTATTCTACAAGAAAAGTTAGCCTTTGTCAATATATTCTATGAAACTTTTTGACTTTTCATTTCTTTTTTCAGAAATATTGACTCCATCTCCTCTCTATCCTTTAAAGGTCACAATGGTGGCGCCACTGCCTCCAGCATTTTGTGGAGCATAGCCGAAACTCTTGACATGCTTATTTCTTTGCAGGTATTTGGTGACGCCCTCACGGATGACTCCGGTTCCGATACCATGGATGATGTCTACCTGCGCCATGTTATTAAGCAGGGCTTGGTCGATAAAGGCATCCAGCTCATTCATGGCCTCTTCGTACCGTTTGCCTCGGAGATCCAGTCTGGCTTGCGGACCACGACCAGAAGCACGTTTGACGACATTGACTTGTTTTTTCTTGACTGGGGCTTCTTGCTGAGCCTGAACAAGGTCAAATTCTTTCTCTTCCAAGGTCATCTTGATCAAGCCAACTTGGGCTTCCCAGCGACCGTCCTTAAGCTGATTGGTCAAGGTTCCACGCTGACCATAACTGAGAACAATGATATCATCCCCAACCTTTGGAGCTCGTTTTTTCTTGGCTTTTTGAAGGACCTTGTTTTTAGACAAGTCGACTTTTTCAGGAGCCAATTTTTTCAGCTCAGCCTTGGCTTCAATGATTTCATGGGGCTTGAGCTGAGACTTGCTATGGAGATTTTTCAGGATCTGGTCACTCTCACTTAGCGCTAGTTCCACAATCTCAGCAGCTTGTTCACGCGCCTTGTTGAGCTCAGTTTCCTTCTCGCGATTGAGTTCGTTGTAAAGTTTTTTGAGTGCTCGGTTCATCTTGAGGTTTTCTTGCTCCACCTCACGAATATTGTCCAAGCGTTTACGGCTTTCAAGCGTTTGCTCTTCTAATTGCTCAATGATACGGTTGACATCATTATCTTGATTAACCTGCTGGCTGGCATCTCCTACGATGACATCTGACAAGCCCAGACGTTTGGCGATTTCAAAGGCATTGCTTCGTCCAGGAACTCCCTGCATAAAGCGATAGGTCGGACGCAGGCTGGCTGTATCAAACTCCATGCTGGCATTTTGCACAAAGGCTGTTTCAATACCATAAGCCTTAAGCTCTGGATAGTGGGTCGTCGCCATGGTCTTGACCTGACGTAGACGAAGATCCTCCAGAATAGCCATAGCAAGGGCTGCTCCTTCCTGCGGATCGGTACCTGCCCCAAGCTCATCTAAGAGTAAAAGCGAATGTTGGTTGACCTTGCCAAGAATATCTACGATATTGGTCATGTGGCTGGAGAAGGTAGACAAGCTTTGCTCGATAGACTGCTCATCCCCAATATCCGCGAAGATTTCCTTGAAAATACCGACACGGCTTCCCTTGTCAGCTAAAATGGGCAAGCCTGACTGGGCCATGAGTTGAGTCAAGCCCAGGGTTTTGAGCATGATGGTCTTCCCACCCGTATTGGGACCTGTAATGACAATGGCCGTTAATTCCTTACCAAAGTGTACATCGTTTGCAACAGCATTTTTGACCAAAGGATGGCGAACATGAAGGAGTTGAATCTCTTGATTCTCTGAAAGTTGAGGAACAACTGCTTGTCTTTCTTGGACGAAACGCACCTTGGCACGAATCAGATCCAGATGGCCGATAATCCAAGCGTCATTAGCAATCTCAGCAGCATGAGGACGAACCCGTTCCGATAGTTCCTGCAGGATGCGAATCATCTCATAGCGCTCATCAGCTCGCAGACTCGCGATTTCTTCGCTCAGTTTCACGACCTCACGGGGTTCGATATAGACCGTGTTTCCACTGGCAGAGATGTCATGGACAACACCTGCAATCTTATTGCGATAGGTGTTTTTGACAGGCAAAACCTGACGACCATTTCGACTAGCGATAATCCCTTCCGTCAACATCTGCGCTTTTTGCTTGAGCAAGTCTTGTAAGACATCTCGAACTTGACTCTCGCTATCATGAATCTTCCGACGGATGCGCGCTAGTTCTTCGCTGGCAAAATTCTCGATAAATCCTGCATCATTTAGGGCTTGGAGACTCCCTTGCAAGTGTGGAAAATCATGTAGTTTTTCAAACCATCTCACCAACTGCTCCAAGCGTACATTTTCAAGATTGGCATAAAAACCTTGCAACTCTCTGCTAGCCAGCAAGACTCGTTTGAGGAGCAGGAACTCCTCAATATTGAGGTCCGCTCCCATCTCCAGACGCTTACAGACAGCTGAAATCTCACGTGTCGCTAGGATGGTAAAGTGGGGTTGCTCCACAAAAAGGGCTTGCATTTCCTCCATCTCTGTAAAGGCTTGCTTGATCTTGTCCACCTTGGCAGTTGGAGCCAAGCCTTTTAGCTCCTCTAGTCCTTGTTCTGTCAAGAGATGCGGTTCAAACAAGGCTTTGATTTTATTAAATTCTAAGGTTTCTAGTATTTTTGTATTCATATTTTTTCCTTGTATGCTGGTTTACAAGATTATAGCAACTAGAGGTTTTGACCTAGTCGTCCAATCTGTAAACAAAGGGCTAGGAAAAATCCCGCCCTTTTTATCCGATTAAATTTGTCACCCAAAGTTGTTTGATAAGGTTTGTCGTAAAAGGGACACTTTGGATGATGTGTTTGGCTACTGTACTTTTTTCGAGTGAATTTTGAATGACTGCCAGAGGTACTGTTGCAAGGATGGTCAGAGCCATTTGCAAGACAAATAAGGTTACCAATAGAGACAAAACGCCTGATCCGATACGCAACCATTTGACATCAAGCTTTTTAGTTGGAATCAAGTGCAGGAACAAACCGATAAAACGTCCGATAGTATAGCAAATCCCAAAAACTAGAAGATAGGCTAGACCCGCATAAAAGACCTTGTCTAGATGAAACAGCTGGTCTGAAGGGAAGAAAAAGGTGCCCTGTCCTTCCTGAGGATTGGCATAAGGGACAAGCAAGTGGAAGTGGTCGCCCAGTGATTTATAAAACTGTCCCGCAACAAAGGCTGAAATCACTGCCACGAGGAAATAATAAACTTGCAGGACCAAACCTCTACGGTAGCCGATGTAAAAGCCCCAAGCCAGAACCAATAAGAGTAGGATTGAAATCATAGGGAGTCCTCAATCTTGCTCTGTTCTTGTTTGACAGCAATCAACTTGTGGCGGAGTTCTAACAACTCTTGCTCCTTGTCATCAAATTCAATCTCACGGTTGAGTTGTGTAGACAGACAATTAACCGCCAAAAGAAGCGCAATGGTTTCATCATCCGCCCCAGGCATTTGTTCTTTAATTGCTTGGTATTTTTCAGTCGCAACCTTGGCAATTTCCTCCATAAAGAGGTTGTCATGCTCGGTTGTCAAGGTTAATGTCTTTTTTCCGAATGTAAACTTATATCGATTTAGATTTGCCATAAAATTCACCTCACGATATTATACCAAATTTCGCTAACTTTGTCAGTTTTTACCAATTCTCCTGCTTTTGTGGTACAATAGAGACTATGGCAAGTATCACACTCACACCAAGTGAACAGGAAATTCAGAGCTTTTTAAGTCAGTATCAGAAGGCTCTCAGTCCTAGTAAAAATCCTTATATTCGCTATTTTTTTAGACTGCCTCAGGCAACAGTTTCCATCTATACTTCTGGAAAAGTCCTCCTGCAAGGCGAAGCTACTGAGCAATACGCCAGTTTCTTTGGCTATCAAGTTGTAGAGGAAACCAGTGGACAAGATTTTCCTATGATTGGGACTGATGAGGTGGGAAATGGTTCCTACTTTGGTGGGCTGGCTGTCGTGGCTTCCTTCGTGACACCTGACCAGCATAACTTCTTACGAAAACTCGGTGTGGGGGATTCAAAAACCCTGACAGACCAAAAGATTCGTCAGATTGCCCCTATCCTCAAGGAAAAAATCCAGCACCAAGCGCTCCTTCTTTCACCGAGCAAGTATAATGAAGTTATCGGAGAGCGTTACAATGCTGTTTCTGTAAAGGTTGCCCTTCACAACCAAGCTATCTTTCTCCTGCTTCAAAAAGGAGTCCAGCCAGAAAAAATCGTGATTGATGCCTTTACAAGCCCTAAAAACTATGACAAGTACTTGGCGCAAGAATCCAACCGTTTCCCAAACAAGGTTAGTTTGGAAGAAAAAGCCGAGGGCAAATACCTGGCTGTTGCGGTTAGCTCCATCATCGCTCGTGATCTCTTCCTCGAAAACTTGGAAAATCTGGGACGAGAACTGGGCTATCAACTGCCAAGTGGCGCTGGAACTGCATCAGATAAGGTTGCTAGCAAAATCCTTCAGGTCTATGGCATGAAGGGACTTCATTTCTGTGCCAAACTACATTTTAAAAACACTGAAAAAGCCAAAGCACTTCTAGAAAGGTAAATTATGAATTCGTTTAAAACATTTCTAAAAGAATGGGGAGTTTTCTTCCTGATTATCGCACTGGTCGGTCTTAGCCGTATCTTTCTTTGGAGCAATGTCCGTGTAGAAGGACACTCGATGGACCCTACTCTAGCCGACGGAGAAGTTCTCTTCGTTGTTAAACACCTCCCAATTGACCGCTTCGACATTGTGGTTGCGCATGAGGAAGAAGGAAATAAAGACATTGTCAAAAGGGTCATCGGTATGCCCGGAGATACCATCCGATACGAAAATGACAAACTCTTTATCAACGATAAAGAAACGGATGAACCCTACCTAGCTGAATACCTCAACTTGTTCAAAACAGAAAAGTTGCAAAACACCTATACTGGCAAAGGATTTGAAGGCAATAAGGGAGTCTACTTTAGAGAACTTGCTCAAAAAGCACATGCCTTTACAGTCGATGTCAATTCCAATACCAGCTTCAGCTTTACTGTCCCTCAAGGCGAGTACCTTCTCCTTGGTGACGATCGTCTCGTCTCTAGCGACAGCCGCCATGTTGGTACCTTCAAGGCTAGCGAAATCAAAGGCGAAGCAAAATTCCGTTTCTGGCCACTTAACCGTATCGGAACATTTTAAGATAAGGAAGAGGCCGAGAATGCTAAGTCTCAGTCTCTTTTTCTATTGTGAGAAAAAACTTTTAGTCATCTAGTTTTTTCAAAGTTGCTAAGAGACCAATTCTCATAAACTCATGTAAAGGAAACCTATGGAAGTTTATTTTTCAGGCACTATTGAACGCATTATTTTTGAAAATGTCAGTAATTTCTATCGCATCCTCCTCTTAGATATCGAAGATACCAATGCGGAGGACTTTGACGATTTTGAAATCATCGTTACAGGAACCATGGCGGACGTGATTGAGGGCGAAGACTATACTTTTTGGGGGCAAATCGTTCAGCACTCCAAGTATGGAGAACAACTGCAGATTTCCCGTTACGAAAGAGCAAAACCCACTAGTAAGGGCTTGGTCAAATATTTCTCTAGCAGCCATTTTAAGGGAATCGGTCTCAAGACTGCCCAGAAAATTGTTGATACCTATGGTGACAATACCATTGACGAAATTCTGGAACATCCTGAAAAGCTAGAAGGCATCTCAGGGCTCTCTGCCAAAAACCGTGAGGCTTTTGTTTCCACCCTCCGTCTCAACTATGGGACAGAAATGGTCTTGGCTAAACTTGCCAACTACGGCATTCCAAATAAACTAGCCTTTCAGATTCAAGACTTTTACAAGGAAGAAACACTGGATATTGTCGAAAACTATCCCTACCAACTGGTCGAAGATATCAAGGGCTTGGGTTTTACCATTGCTGACCAATTAGCCGCCGAACTAGGCATCGAAAGTCAAGCCCCTGAACGCTTCCGTGCTGGCCTTGTCCACAGTCTTTTTCAGGGATGTATGGATACGGGCGATACCTATATGGAAGCCCGAGATTTGCTGGAACAAACCCTGACTCTCCTCGAGTCTTCTCGTCCTGTGGAACTGAACCCCAGCCAAGTCGCTCAGGAACTCTCCCATCTCATCGAAGAAGACAAGGTTCAGCAGATTGATACCAAAATCTTTGATAACAGCCTCTTTTTCGCTGAAGAAGGCATCCGCAGTCACTTGGTTCGTATCCTTGAAAAAGGAAAACAGAAGAGCCAAGATCTAGAAACCATTCACAAGCATATCTCTACTGTCGAGCAAGAACTGGGGATTCAGTACGATACCATTCAAAAACAGGCTATCTGCGACGCTATCCAGAACAAGGTCTTTATCCTGACAGGTGGGCCTGGTACAGGTAAGACGACTGTTATCAATGGAATTATCGCTGTTTATGCACTTTTAGAAGGACTTGATCTCAGGAAGAAAAGCAGTCTGCCTATCCTTCTAGCAGCTCCAACTGGTCGAGCGGCTCGGCGCATGAATGAATTGACAGGTTTGCCTAGCGCGACCATACACCGTCATTTGGGGATGACGGGAGACGATGATACTAGTCATCTAGAAGATTATCTGGATGCCGACTTTATCATTATAGATGAGTTTTCCATGGTGGATACTTGGCTAGCCAACCAACTCTTCTCCAACATCTCTTCTAACAGTAAAATTCTCATCGTAGGGGATAGCGACCAATTGCCTTCTGTTAGTCCCGGACAAGTCCTGGCTGACCTGCTCCAGATACCCCTGATTCCTCAGACTCGCTTGGAAAAAATTTATCGTCAGAGCGAAGAATCAACTATCGTTACCTTGGCTAGTCAAATTCGAAAGGGAATCTTGCCAGCTGACTTTACCCAGAAAAAAGCAGACCGCTCCTACTTTGAAATCGCTAGTGGTCATATCCCCGCTACCATTGAGAAAATTCTTGGCGCTGCCCTCAGAAGTGGTATCCCGGCTCGCGATATTCAAGTGCTAGCGCCCATGTATCGAGGAACTGCTGGCATTGACGCCATCAATCAGCTTATGCAAGACCTGCTCAATCCTCACCAAAAAGGACAAGTGGGCTTTGAAGCCACTCAGTGTCACTATCGAACAGGGGACAAGGTCATTCACCTAGTCAACGATGCCGAAGTCAATGTCTTTAATGGAGACCTAGGCTACATCACAGACCTGATTCCTGGAAAATACACCGAGTCCAAACAAGACGAGATTGTCATTGATTTCGATGGCAATGAAGTCGTCTACCCACGTAACGAATGGTACAAGATTCGTCTGGCTTATGCCATGAGTATCCATAAGTCTCAGGGAAGTGAGTTTCCTGTTGTCATCCTACCCATTACTAGTGCTAGCAAGCGCATGCTGGAGCGCAATCTCATCTATACAGCCATTACACGCGCCAAGAGCAAGCTTATCTTACTAGGCGAATTACAGGCCTTTGACTATGCAGTCAAGCATATCGGGACTGCTCGCAAGACCTATCTGATTGAACGCTTCAGTGATTTAATTGAAAATAATATTGAAGAAAGTAAACAAGCCTTCTCTGAAACTGCCACAGCAAGTGACTCTGAACAATCCTACATCCTCACCGAGAAAAACTGGTCTAGCATCCCAGCCATGATTGGGATTACAGATGCAGACCTCAAAGAGATTTTTGGAAAATAGCGCAACAGAAAGCCCACCTAGTCAGGTGGGCTTTTTATCTTTTAAGATTATTTAACTGTTGCTGTGCTTGTGATCAACTCAACAGCTTTTTTGATAGTGATATCGTGTTTCAACATGTCAGCTGAAAGCAAGTTTTGAACTTGTGCCACTTCCATGTTGTAATCTGCAGCCAATTGCTCGATTTCTTTTTGGATTTCTTCTTCTGAAGCGTCAAATCCTTCAGCTTTGGCAACTGCTTCGATAACAAGGTTAGTCTTCGTACGTGACTCAGCTTCTCCCTCGTATTGTTTGTGAAGATCTTCTTGAGTAGTTCCAGTGATTTGGAAGTACATGTCAGGGTTGATCCCTTGACGTTGCAAGTTTCCAAGGAATTCATTTACTGAACGGTGAACTTCTTCGTGGATCATTTCTTCTGGAAGTTCTACGATTTCAGCGTTTTCTACAGCTTTATCGATTGCTGCACCTTCAACGGCATCTTTGTATGCTTCTTCTTTCGCAGCAGTCAATTCTTTGCGGTATTTTTCTTTCAATTCGTCAAGAGTTTCCACTTCTTCGTCGATATCTTTTGCAAGTTCATCGTCAAGAGCTGGAACTTCTTTAGCTTTTACTTCGTGGATAGTTGTTACGAATTTTGCTTCTTTACCTGCAAGGTCTTCTGCTTGGTAGTCTTCTGGGAATGTTACGACAACGTCAACAGTTTCGCCAGCTGAGTGACCTACCAATTGGTCTTCAAATCCAGGAATGAATTGACCTGATCCAAGTCCAAGTGAGAAGTTTTCACCTTTTCCACCGTCGAACTCAACACCATCGATAGAACCAACGAAGTCGATGACAACAGTGTCGCCATTTTCAGCAGCGCCGTCTTTGATAACCAATTCAGCCAAGTTGTTGCGTTCGCGTTCGATACGTTCTTCAACGTCAGCGTCAGCTACTTCTTTTTCTACATCAACTGATACTTCAAGGTTTTTGTAGTCGCCCAATTTTACTTCAGGTTTTGTCACGACTTCAGCAGTGATAACCCAGTCTTGACCTTTTTCCATTGAAGTTACGTCAATTTTTGGTTGTGCAACGACTTCAAGACCAGCTTCTTTTACTGCAGCTTCATAAGCGTTTGGCAAAAGAGCGTTCATAACGTCTTGGTAAAGTGACTCTTCACCAAATTTTTGGTCGAAGATAGGACGTGGAAGGTGACCTTTACGGAAACCTGGAACGTTAAGAGTTTTCTTTACTGAGTTGAAGACACGGTCCAATTCTGGTTTGATTTGGTCTTGAGAGATAGTGAAAGTCAAGACACCACGGTTTGTTTCTTTGTTTTCAAATGATACAGACATTCTGTCATTTCTCCTTAAAATTTTTTAAATACAGTCTATTATAGCATAAACTACGGTTAATTTTCAAGTAATGAATGCGCTTTTCAATAATGCTAAAGGTACTTACTGGCTTCTCTGATACTAAGTTCAGACATTCTTTCCTTGTTTTTTTCGGTGAAGCTTGCTACCCATTCCGGATTGGTTTTTGAGTAGTCTCGCAAAGCCCAACCGATGGCCTTGTTGATAAAAAATTCTGTCTGGTCCAGATTATTGAGCAGGATCTTTTCCATTAGCTGGACATTGGTCTTCTCTTTTCTTAACAACTGGTGGTCAATAGCAACTCGTCTCAGCCATATATTATCTGATAGACTCCATTGGAGAATTCTTTCTTCAAGTTCTGGCTTGTCATATACCAAACTTCCTACTACTCGGTCTAGGATATCTACCGTGTCCCACCAGGACTTGGTCACGACCAGATGCTCAATCTTAGGCAAATCGCTCTCCGTCAAATAAGTCTGCATGGCCTTCAAATAGTTTGCAGCCACATACTGATATTCTCTGGCATCCTTTTCCCAGCAGATGTCTACAAAATTCCAATCGATGACCTTTGTTTTTTTCGCACTTGGAAAATACTTTTTATAGAGTGCATTTCTTTCAGGAGCTGCAACGCCTAGAAAGGAAAACTGATGGCGCATATAGGCTTCCATGGGGCCTGCTTTATGCGGATCTTTTGTCGCTTCTAGCTCCACAAGTAAATCTGCAAGACTCATCTAAAAATCCTCCTGCCCCACCAAGTGGTGCTGAAAGGCATAGACCGCCGCCTGGGTGCGATCGCTGACCTCAAGCTTGGCTAGGATATTAGACACATGGGTTTTGACCGTCTTGAGAGAGATAAAGAGTTCGTCTGCGATGCGCTGATTTTCATAGCCCTTGGCGATGAGTTGTAGGACATCTCGTTCACGCGCAGTCAGTTCCTCATGAAGTTCGATATGATTGCGGTGGTATTCGACCTTCTTGCTGACCTCTTGCTCAATAGCAAGCTCACCAGCAGCAACCTTACGAACAGCGTGGAGCAGTTCGTCCGCACTAGAAGTCTTAAGCATATAGCCTTTGGCACCAGCATTCAAAACTGGCATGATTTTTTCATTGTCCAAGTAAGAGGTCACAATCAAAATCTTGGCTTCGGGCCATTCTTTGAGGATGGACAAGGTTGCATCAATCCCATTCATCTCAGGCATGACAATATCCATGACAATGACATCTGGACGGAGTTCCAAGGCCAACTCAATACCTTGAGCCCCATTGGCAGCTTCGCCCACAACTTCTACATCGTCTTGGAGGTCAAAGTAGCTTTTCAAGCCCAATCGGACCATTTCATGGTCATCTACCAGTAAAATTTTCATCTCTACTCCTTATAATTCCTTATCTAGCAGGGGAATACGGATATCAACCGCCAGTCCTTGCTTAGGTGCTGTCAAAAGTTGAACAGTACCTGCCATATCTTCGACCCGCTCCTTAATATTTCTCAGTCCATAACTCAAGTCGTCTAAGCTCCCTAACTGGAAACCAATCCCATTGTCCACCACCTTCAGCTGCAATTCTACCTCTGTCTGATAGAGGTAGACATCTAGGCAAGATGCCTGGGCATGGCGGAGGGTATTGCTGATCAACTCCTGCAAAATACGGAAGATATGTTCTTCAATCTTCTTGGGCAATTTAGATACATTTTGCTTGAGACTTACCTCGAGATCACTCTTGTCCTCAAGCTCTTTTAAGAGGATTTGAATCCCCTCAACCAAACTCTTCTCTTCCAACTCAACTGGTCGCAAATGCAAGAGCAAGACCCGTAGATCTTTCTGGGCTGTCTCCAGGATGGCTGCGACACTTTGCAACTGGGTCTTCATCTTTTCTCTATCAAGCTTCAAAGCCTGCTGACTGACACCTGATAAAATCATATGGGCCGCAAACAACTCCTGACTAACCGTATCGTGTAAATCACGTGCTATCCGCTTCCGTTCTTTCTCGATGAGTGCTTCTTCCTTAACTAGGCTTTGATTTTCAGCCTTTTGAACAGCTTCTGTCAAGAGATTGAGTTTGCCAGATAATGTCTTGAAACTTGCATCCAAGTCTGGATCTGCAAAAGAAACAAGCTCTTTCCCCGCTAACAAGCGCTTGAGATTGACCTGCATTTTTCTGCGAGAAATTTCTTCCATCACCCGCCAAAAGAGGACAAAAAAGAAGGTCATGGAAAGGCTAAAGACCAAGACTAAGAAGATTAACTTTTCTGTTTTCTCAATATCTTGTATCAAATAGGACCAATCAAGATTAAGAATATCAAGTAGACTATTGGTCAAAAAGAGGATAAAGAGGAGAGAAGTCAGCCCGATTAATAGATAGGATTGCTTTTTCATCCTCTGACCACCTCCACATCGCCAACCATAGTAGTTAGGAAAATCTTGACGCTCTTGTTACTCTTGAGATAGTCTCTGGTTTCCTGATGATAGTGTTCATTGCGAAGGGCTCGCTTGGGTTGATGGAGGAAAGTTAAATCTCCATAGAGACAGTTGACACTTAGACTGATTTCAACATCTACAGGTACGATAATCCTAGTCGTTCCGACCATTTTACGGAGGATGATGACATTGTCATGATTGGTTAGGATAACTCTTTCTAAATGAATAGTGTCCTTGCCCATGAGGCGAAAGAGATTGATATCGTCAAACTGGCAGGTCTGGTGACTAGAGAAATGATGGAGATTGCCAAACCAAGGGTTTCGTTCATTTTTAACTGTCACCACCTCTTCAAAGACCAAATCCGTCTCCTCTTTTTCTTGGTTCATCATTGGATAGAGAAGAAAGAGACTGTAGATCACTGCCACAAAGATAGCTAAAATCACAAAGGGATTGAGCATGACGATGAAAAAGAAAAGAATAGTCGCTACAAGGAGGAAGACGTTGTTGCCCTCTTTCCCTGTATAATAGCGGAGCAAGAGTAAAAAGAGGAACAGAATCAGCAGAAAACGCGAAAAATGCTCTGATACCATCAAAATCAGAGCCCCCGTCAACAGACAGGCTTCAATAAATAAAAAGATTTGAAATTTTTTCATAGCTGCATCCTCTCTTTTCTATTTTATCACAATTCAAAAAAGTCACCTCGGTCTGAGGATGGAAAAAGCGCTTGACAAAGAGATACAAAAAAGGGCGGGATTCTTTTCCCGACCTCTTTAGATCTGACCATTTGCTTCTTTGAGTTTGCCATAAAGAATATAGTCTACGTTTTGCAAATCCGCTATGGTGGCACAATTAAGGGCACACATGATCAAACGTAGATCTTCTTTCCAGCCTTGGATGATGCTAATCACTTCCTCGATCGAGTAGGTTTCAACCAATTCCAGAACGGTTCGTGACAATCCCACAGCCTTGGCTCCAAAGACCAAGCACTTAATCATATCAAGTGGGTTCCGAACACCTCCACTGACCAAAAGTTCAACCTTATCTTTCCAGTCTTGGACATTAAGAAGGGCTTGCATAGTAGACTGCCCCCATTGATTGAGGTAATCACGCTGACCACTGCGACGGTTTTCGATATAGGCAAAGCTGGTGCCACCACGACCTGATAGGTCAACCGTTCGAACACCCAGATCATAGGCTCTCTCGATGGTCTTGGCATCCATGCCAAAACCGACTTCCTTGAGAATAATAGGAACAGAGATCCACTTGCTATAATCTGCTAGATGCGATTGCCAGCTTCGAAACTTTCTTTCTCCCTCCGGCATGAGTAATTCCTGCATAACATTGACGTGCACTTGCAGGAGAAGAGGATTCATCGCTTCTACAGTCTGAAGTCCCAACTCAACAGGCTTGTCCAAGCCAATATTGGTTCCTAGGAGGAGATTTGGATGGCTGGATTTGACAGAAAAAGAGTCATCTGTTGGATCCTTGAGGGCTGCACTATAAGAGCCCGTCACAAACAAAATCCCACAGGCTTCTGCCACCTGAGCCAGCTTTTGATTGATTTCTCTTCCCTTATCGCTTCCACCCGTCATGGCATTGATATAAAAAGGAAAGTCCCACTTACGACCTGCAAATTCTGTAGACAAATCAATCTCATCTAGGTCATAGAGCGGTAGCGAGGAGTGGATTAACTCAACCTCATCAAAGCTATTATAGGAGCTTTTTTGCTCAAGGGCATATCGAATATGCTCATCCTTACGATTTGTCGTCATGTCCTATCCTTTCTTGGTATAAGAGCTCAATCCCCAGATCGGCCCAACGATTTTTTAAGGTTTCAGTTGATTGCTCATCAAAACTCAAGGCAATCCCACAGTCACCACCACCAGCGCCACTACTCTTGGCAACAGCCTGCAAATCTTGACTGGCTTCTTTCAACTGTCTCAGCGAAGGTGTGTATATATCTAGGCTCAAGCCTTCTAAAAGCCGACTAGCTGTTTCCAGCTGCTCGATAATTTTTTCTGCATTCCCCTGCTCCAAGGCTTCTACCAAAGCAGACACCGTTGCTTTTGAGGAAGTTAAAAAATTCTGATTGATGTTTTGCTTGATTTGCTGAACCATTTGACTCGATACAGCCACTTGCTTGGTCCATCCCACTAGGAAATCACATTCTAGGGCAGGTTGTACGTGTGAGATAGAAAAGCCCCAGTCACGCTCCAAAACTGTTGCCAAGCTTTCTTCTTCCAACCAAGTAGCTATCTTCTTTCGATCAAAAGATTGGTAGAGAACCAAATCCTCTGCAACGATACAGGCAAGGTCTCCCATAGAACCATTGTCTCCTCGCTTGAGTAAGACCGCGCTAGCCAGCTTGAACAAGAGTTCCGGATCAACCGTAATATCATATAGAGCCAGCAGGGCCTTAATCACCAAGACAACGACGCTACCACTAGAACCTAGACCAAACTTTTTGCCTTCCCGTTCCATTTTTCCACGAATTTCCAAAGAAAAAGGTCTCAAGGTTTGCCCACGATAAACGAGGAAATCTCCCACTAAAGCAATCGTTTCTTGAATCAAGCTGTAGTCAGGTTTTGGCGTCAAGTCCACTGCGAAATCAAACATATCTGAATAGATACGGTAGCTATCAGAAAAGGCAATCTCTCCCCTCATATAGATAGGTATCGCCTTTATCAAGGCCAGCTGTCCTGGCTCTAGAATAGCATATTCACCAGCCCAATAGAGCTTTCCGCAAGTTTTAACAGCAATCATCTTGGCTCAAATCCTTTGTTTTTGACACAATCAAGCGGTAACGTTGACCGAAGATTTCTGATAAATGCTCCAAGTCTTTCTCCTGACAGAGAACTTTGACATTGGGACCGGCATCCATGGTAAAGTAGCAGGCTTCCCCTTGCTCACGAAGCTGGTGGACAAAGTCCATGGCTTCATAGGAAGCATCCGTTAGATAAGAAAAGGCTGGACTAGCAGTCTTGGTCGTAGCGTGCATGGCTAGGGCATTTTTCTCCGTTAATTCCCCAACTTTGGTAAAGTCATTTTCCTTGAGATAAAGCAGCATATCCTGATAGTCCTTCTCAGATTGACGCACCCAGTCATCAAAAGTCGTCGAGGTTTCCACACAGAGTTTCATCCCATCACGGCTAGAGATTGGTTTTTTCTTGTCCTCTAGCACCAACATGATCATGGCTAGTTTCAAGTCTGTCTCTACAGGGTAGATTTCCCCACTATCCTTATCCCAGGCACCTAACGGTCCATAAAAACTGCGAGAGGACGACCCTGAGGCAAACTTAGCCTCCTGCGCCAACTGGCTCCGATTCAAACCAAGCTGGAAATAAGCATTGCAAGCCTTGACCAAGGCGGACAAACCACTAGAACTGGATGACAAGCCAGCCGCAGTCGGCATGTTGTTTTGGGTATCAATACGGACAAATCCTTCACCTTCTGGACGGTAGCGATTGATGATTTTACTTATCTTGGCATGTTCTGCCTCATTTTGGAGCTGACCATTGATATAAAAGGCATCAGCCGTCGCAAGGGCTGGCAGAGGCGACAAGATTGTCTCTGTGTACATATTTTCCAAAGTCAAAGAGATACTGCTAGTAGCAGGAACCATCTCTTTTTCTTTTTTCTTTCCCCAATATTTGATAATGGCAATATTTGCGTAGGAACGTACTGTTACAGGCTTTCGATCCATGTCTGAACAGCTCCTTTCTCTTCTAATCGTTTTGCTAGTTCTTCTGCTTGATCCAGATTGGCTGCCAAGGCTATGATACAGCCTCCTAGCCCACCACCACTCATCTTGGCACCTAGAGCACCATAGCTAAGAGCCGTTTCAACGAGGGAGTCTGCCTCAGGGCTGCTGACACCAATTTCTTTTAAATGTAAATGCGCTTGACTGAGGATTTGTCCCAGTTCCTCAGCATCTTTTCGTCTAATCGCAACTTCTGCTTGCTGGGTCAATTCTCCCAAGGCATGCAAAAACGGTAGGGCATCCTTGCCCTTACTTTGAACCACTTGGATGGCTTCACGAGTGTGACCATAAACACCCGTATCTGCAATCACCAAATAGGCAGATAGGTTCATCTCAAGTTCTGTAAAACCAACATTCTTGATAAAGCGAATGGGTTGGTCACTGAGACAGGTCTTGGCATCCAACCCGCTTGGATTCATATGGGCAATCATCTCAGCCCGATTGACCAGTATTTCCAGTACATCATGAGGCAGATTGGCTTGATAGTAGTCAAATACCGCACGTATGGCCGCTATGCTGATAGCCGCTGACGAACCCATTCCCCGTTTTTCAGGGATAGCTGAGTCAATCACACATCGAATGCAAGCTTCTTTGATATCCAAATACTCCAGCGATGCATAAACTGCCATGGACAAGGTATCCTCCTCATAAAGACGCCACGGATTTTCAGCAGGGACCACCTTACATGTCACCTCCACCTCCAAAAGAGGTAGGGAAATGGCAGGATAGCCGTATACGACAGCGTGCTCTCCTATTAAAATAATCTTACTATGTGCCTGACCGACACCAACTTTTTTTGTCATGTTTTCCTTTAACCAGACGAAAAGACCGTCTCATTTCATACAGTAGTATTTTCTCCTATCTATTTTATTATATTTTCACAAAAAAAGCGATTGTTTCCTTCACAATCGCCTCTTTCATTATTGAACCCATTCGCCATTATAGTTGACCGAATAGCCTTCTACGGTCGTATTCACTGCTAAAGCACCTGAGCTGTATGCGTAGTACCATTTGCCATTGACCTGGAACCAGCCTGTCTTCATATCTCCATTACTTGCATGTAAGTAGTACCAAGTCGAACCTACCTGATACCAGCCAGTCGCCATGGCTCCTGATGAACGGAGATAGTACCACTTGTTCCCAAGGTATTGCCAGCCCGTTTTCATATCACCATTTTCAGCATCTAGATAATACCAAGATGAGTCTACCTGATACCAGCCAGTCGCCATTGCTCCTGATGAACGGAGATAGTACCATTTATTACCAAGATGTTGCCAACCTGTTTGCATGATGCCAGTTGTTGGATCTAAGTAGTACCATGGAGCAGGTTTGCTTCTATCAATGCCAAAAGTAACATGGAAATCTTGAGTCCAACCCTTAGCAACTTCACCAATTGGTAGTGGATTGTAAGAATCATCGCCAGAAATTCCTAGCTTATTTAAATAATACCAATTGCCGTCTTCATAAATCCAACCCGTCTTTACGGCATAACCATTATCAAAATAATAAGTTCTCTTTTCAGGAGATGGAGTATATTGTTCACCATATACTTTTCCTGTATTTTCAGATGTTTTTGCATCTAGTACTTGTTTATCTGTTTGTTCTAGCAAAGCACCATCTTGTCCAAAATAGTACCACTTCTGTTGAAGGCCAATTTCTAAGACTGGACGATTATTAAATAAATTATCACGATAACCTGTTCCATGAATTTCTACGTATTGCCAACCGACAACCATCTCTCCTCTATCACCAAAATAGTAAGTTTTACCGTCTATTTTATGCCAATAGATTGCTTTATGATCATCTTTTACATAATATTTTCTATTATCCTTATCAACAAATTGGCCACCTGTGGTATCCGCAAATACAGTATTTGTAGCTAGCAAAGCAAAGAAAAAGACTGCTAATGCGATTTGCATCATTTTTTTCAAAATTTTCATCTATATACCCTCCAATATTAAATCCACTCACCAGATGAGGCGAAATTATAAACTTTACCATCGATAGTTTGGCTACCTGTAACCATTGCTCCAGAGGAATTGAGATAATACCAGTTTCCATTTACTTTTGTCCAACCTGTCTTCATATCTCCATTACTTGCATTTAGGTAGTACCAAGTTGAACCATCTTTCACCCAACCAGTTGCCATAGCTCCTGATGAACGGAGATAGTACCACTTGTTACCAAGATATTGCCAGCCTGTTTTCATATCGCCATTTTCAGCATCTAAATAGTACCAAGCTGAGCCTTCCTGATACCAGCCAGTTGTCATAGCTCCTGATGAACGGAGGTAGTACCACTTATTGCCAATTTGCTTCCAACCAGTTTGCATGATACCAGTTTCTGAATCTAGATAGTACCAAGTGGAAGCATCTTGAATCCAACCAGAACGTTTCTCACCACCAAGATTCTTATTCCCAGAATTTCCTGTTTTTGCTAGGTAATACCAGTTAGATTGATCATAAAGCCAACCTGTCTTTAAAGAATGATCTTGATCAAAGTAGTAGTATGCTAATTTAAGAACTTCGGGACCTTCCCAGCCTTCACCATGTTTTTTCCCAACGGTTAAGGAATCTTTTAGCTCTAATTGTTGCCAACCAACAAACTCTTGTAGCACTCCATTTTTGTCAAAGTAGTACCATTCTGGCATTGGGGAACCTTCTAATCTGATACCATTTGGGTAAGGACCAATTGTACTACCTTTAGATGGAAACGGAATATATTGCCAGCCGACCACCATCTCTCCAGATAAAGGATCAAAATAATAGTACTTACCATCAATCACTCGCCAGTAGGTTTCTTTGAGGTCCCCCTTTTTATAGTAGGTTCTACCATTTTCTTGGACAAATTGCCAGCCTTCTGAATCAGCATCATCCGCAAAGACGGTGCTTGTCGCTAGCAAAGCAAAGAAAAAGACTGCTAGTAGAACTTGCAACATTTTTTTCAAAAATTTCATTAAATCTTTCCTCCATAACTGATTGTAGCAAAGACCCGACTGTATGTCAATATATAGAAATCCCTCAAAAAAAGCAGTTACACAACTGCAACTGCATTTCTATTCTTGCATGGTGTAACCAACACCACGCACGGTTTTAATGTAGCTTTTTTGACCTTTTACATCAAGCTTGCTACGTAGATAACGGATATAAACATCCACGATATTGGTTTCTGTCGCACTTTCGTACTTCCAAACACTTTCCAACAACTGCTCACGAGTCAAAACCTTCTTGCTTCCCATGAGAGTGGCCAAGAGGTCATACTCACGGCGCGTCAGAGCAATCATCTCCTCGCCACGATAAACGGTATGATGTTCTACATCCATACGCAAATTGCGGTAAGACGTTGGGACCTTCATCTGACTACAGTGTTGGTCGATAAAGTCCCGACCTCGGAAAATCGCTGAAATACGAGCCACCAGCTGATCAATAATCACTGGCTTATAGATGTAAGAAACGGCGAAGCGCTGGATTGTCTCAATCTGGTCTTGCAATTCTTCGCGATGGTCCAAGACCATGATCACTGAGGCAGGTTTTGTCCGACTCAGCTTGTCTGCAAAATCCTGGGCTGTCATATCCCCCAGACGAGCATTCAGTAAAATCAAGTCATAGTCCGTCTGGAGAGCCATGGAGAGGGCTTTTTGCCCCTCCTCTACCAAGTCGACTCGGTATTGCTCTTTTTGGAGTTCCAGACTGAGAAAATGAGCGAGATTTCGTTCTTTCTCAAGTAATAAAATCCGTTTCCCCATGGCAGACCTACTTATTTTTCGTCATACCAAGAGTAGTGGAAGGTTCCTTCTTTGTCTTTACGTTGGTAAGTGTGGGCACCAAAGTAGTCACGTTGCGCTTGGATCAAGTTAGCAGGAAGGTCAGCTGAACGGTAGCTATCAAAGTAAGTAATAGCTGCTGAGAAAGTTGGCACTGGTACACCAGCTTGAACAGCAAGAGCTACGATATCACGCACTGCTTGTTGGTACTTAGCAGTAACATCCAAGAAGTACTCATCCAAGAGAAGGTTAGCAAGATCAGCATCGCGGTTGTAGGCATCTGTGATCTTTTGCAAGAAACGTGAACGGATGATACATCCATCGCGCCAGATAGATGCGATGTCCGCAAATGGCAAGTTCCAGTTATTTTCTTTAGAAGCCACACGCAATTGGGCAAAACCTTGTGCGTATGAGATAATTTTTGAGAAGTAAAGGGCTTGACGGATCTTTTCAATCAACTCAGCCTTGTCACCTTCAAATTTGAAGGCAGCTGGTTTTGGAAGCACCTTGCTAGCATGCACACGCTCTTCTTTGTATGTAGAGATGTAGCGAGCAAATACTGACTCAGTGATAAGTGACAATGGCACACCAAGGTCAAGAGCTGATTGGCTAGTCCATTTACCAGTTCCCTTATTACCTGCGGCATCAAGGATGTAGTCTACGATTGGTCCATCTTGACCTTCATCGTCTTTGCGTCCAAGAATATCAGCTGTGATTTCAATCAAGTAGCTATCCAATTCACCCTTGTTCCACTCAGTAAAGATTTCAGCCATATCTTCTGCAGAAAGACCGAGCAAGTGTTGCATCAAGTCATAGCTTTCTGCGATCAATTGCATGTCACCATACTCGATACCGTTGTGGACCATTTTCACATAGTGACCAGCTCCATCAGGACCGATGTAAGTCACACATGGTTTGCCATCTTCTGGTGCTTTAGCTGAGATTTCTTCGAGAACATCAGCAACCAATTCGTAGGCTTCTTTTTGTCCACCTGGCATGATAGAAGGACCTTCAAGGGCACCTTTTTCACCACCAGAAACCCCAGTACCGATAAAGTTGATACCTGAGTTAGCCAACTCTTCGTTACGACGGATGGTATCTTTGTAGAAAGTGTTTCCTCCGTCGATCAAGATATCACCCTTGTCAAGGTGTGGAAGAAGGGCTTGGATAGTTGCGTCTGTACCAGGTCCAGCTTGAACCATGAGCATGATACGACGAGGTTTTTCGATTGAGTTTACAAAGCTTTCCACGTCATAGCTTGGCACAAAGTTCTTTTCAGGATGGCAAGCAATCACATCTTCTGTTTTTTCTTTACTACGGTTGTAAATGGCAACTGTATAGCCACGAGATTCGATATTTAGGGCAAGGTTACGACCCATTACGGCCATACCTACGACACCAAAGTTAGCTTTTGTCATGTGACACTCCTCTTGTTTAATATGTTTTATTTTATCATTTTTACCTATGAAAGGAAAGAATTTTGTAACGGTCGCTTAGTAGTCCAAGTCATCAGCGTGACCAGAACCATTCCCTACAAAGTAACCTGTCTTACAGTTGAGGGTGAAGAGATAGGTTCCATCTGGTTTATAGAGGTTATAATAACCATTTCCGTTTACGATATTGACACGTTCTAGGATATATTGATTGCCAGTGATATAGCCACGAGCACGTGATGTTGCTAGGACTTGTTCCAATACACCATCCGCAAACGTCCAAGCAGGGTTGTTGCTATCGTCTACAGCTGATTGGTTGTACGGTACACGACTAGCACTTCTTTGAAGATTAACCCCATCGCCAGACAAACCACCATTTGTGTCTCTAGCTGGTACCGTGGTGCTTGTTGAAGGTGTAGTGCTGCTCGCATTGCTTTCTGTTGCTGAACTTGAGCTTTCTTGACTCGTGCTAGAGCTAGAGCTCGTACTTGAGCTGGAAGCACTGGTTTGTTGGCTCTTGCCAAGACTAATGGCCTTATCCAAGAGTTTGTCTAGTTCTGTGTTGCCTGTCTTAATTTCTGTAAATTTAGCATCCGCCTTGGCCTTAGCATTAGTATCCAGAACTCCGTCCGTAATAGCTGGACTTTCAAAGAGGGCATTGACATCTTGAATGGCCTTGATTTGAGTTGCTAGGCTATCATATCTTGACTTAGCTAATGTATGATCACGACTACCTTCTAACTTATCTAGCAAGGTTTTCAGTTGACTCAATTTATCAAACTGGCTGTTTTTCAGAGCTGTCTTATTAGCATCCGTATAGAAAGTATCATAGAGATCATTGAAGTCTTTCAAAGCTGTTTGTGTCCCTTGATCATCCGAAGAGGCTGCTTGAGAAGACTGGATTTCTTGGTTTGAACGAGATACTTGACGGTAGACATAATATGTTCCAGCAAGCACAAGGATTGCAGCTACTACTGAAGCAATGATGATGACACCTTTCTTCTTAGAGCCTGTTTCAGGTTCTGTTTGAGCTGAACGTGATAGAGGTGTATAAATCTCCTCTTCTTGTTCCTCGTTTATTTCCTTGGGCTCTGTTTCTGTTAAAACGAGAGGCTCTATTTCAGCACTTTCTTCATCTTGAAGTGGTGGGACAAACTGAGTAGTCTCATCATTTTCTATCTCTTCAATAGCTTCCTCGGAAACCACGTCTGAATCGTCTACCTGATCAGAAGTCTCACTTGATTCACGAACTTCTTGGATCATTTCCTCTAGATTTTGAGTAGAGGCTAGCTCTTCTTTTTTAAACTGACGAGTTTCAAACTTGTCGGCTTCGATTTCTTCACGGTGCTGTTTGATGTATTTGTCTAAGATACTGTCCTCAGGCAATACTCCTGCTTCAACCTCTTCATTCTTACGAATGACTTGACCAACAGTCAAGTCTTTTGCTTCGTCAAAGTCGAATTGTGGTTCTTGATGTCCTTTTTTATGACGATCACGTCTTTTCTTACTCATGAGTTCACCTTTCTATTTTACCTCTTGGCGTTTGACACGCTGACCAAAGTATTGATACAAATCCACTTTTAAGGTCCCGTTATAGAGTTTTCGCTTTTTATCAGCTGGACTTCCGTACTTGCTTTCAAAAGCTTCGTCACTCGTCAGGATAAACTTACTCCACGTTTTCAATGGTGCAAAGACCTGTCCCATCTCAGCATAGAGCTTGGTAACTCCTGCATCATCAGACAAGCGCTCCCCATAGGGTGGATTGGAAATGATAACGCCATTAATCTTGTCAGTACGCAAGTCCTGTACCCGCATTTGCTTAAAGGTGATATCACCTGCGACGCCTGCTGCTTGAGCATTTGCCTTGGCAATTTCCACCATGCGAGCATCGATATCACAGCCCATAATGTCCAGTTCAAGTTCACGATCAATTTTCTTAGCCGCCTCTGTGCGAACTTCCTGGATTAACCGATCGCTGACCCAGTTCCATTCCTCAAAAGCAAAGGAACGGCGAAGGCCTGGTGCCATTTTTCTGGCAATCATAGCCGCCTCGATACAGAAAGTTCCTGAACCACAGGTTGGATCAATCAAGGGCTTGTCTGGATACCAGTTAGATAGTTGTAAAATGGCCGCTGCCATATTTTCCTTGATCGGCGCTCCACCCTTTTCCGTACGATAACCACGTTTAAAGAGACTGGATCCTGTCGTGTCAATCATGACCGTTGCCACATCTTTCAGGATAGATACCTCAATCTTAAACCCGGGACCCGTTTCCATCAAGGGAACTCCTTCTGGGCGGGCATAGTGTTTTTGTAATTTCTTCACAACAGCCTTCTTGGAAATAGCCTGAACACTAGGCTCGTTATGAAGTTTAGACTTCACACATTTTGCCTTTGATATCGGGAAACGTGCTCCTAGCGGGAGATAGTTTTCCCAATCTAGAGCAAAAACACCTTGAAAAAGCTCTTCAAAAGTCTTAGCAGGAAAACTTCCGACTACAATCTTGATGCGATCCGCTGCACGAAGCCAAAGATTGGTCTCGATGATTGCCTTCACATCTCCTTGAAAGCGGACACGCCCATTTTCAACCTGGCAATCATAACCAAGGTCTCGCACCTCACGTCCAACGACAGCCTCGAGACCCGCCGCAGCAGTTGCGATTAAATTAAATTGTTCTTTCATTTCTAGTCTTGCAAGACCTTTCTCTTGTTCACTTTAAAAAATGAGGTTGAGAAAGATTTCTCAGCCCCAACCTATATGCAATTTTCTATAAGCCATGTTTTGTTCCAGAAGTGACTAGGACCACTTCCTTCGATAATCATCTGTCTACCGCTAACAGCATAAATCTGATAGCAGTCAGAGTACTACGTTCGTTTCCGTGCACTCCATGCCCCGACCAAAATTTGGGTTGCTAGCTTGAGGGGTTTACCGCGTTCCACTCTCTCTGTTTCCAGAAAGACTCCGTCACTGTGGCACTTTCAAGCCTATTCTGACCTATCCGAAGACTTAGCCATTTCGACTGCCGTAACGATTTCTCGTCCCTAGGCTTATGGATTCGCCTAGCACAAACACTACAGGCATCACAGCCTGTGCTAGCATGGACTTTCCTCATGAAAAGAGAATCTCTTCACGCGATTATCCAAAAATTGCACTCATTCCTTAGTCAATTATAAATCTTGGTTGTCTAAGATTTGCTTACCAAATACTTCTTTTTCGAGACGATTTAAGCGTTTCAAAATATCAAAGTTTGTCATTGAAGTAGAAGCCGTTACTTCAATAGAGTCTGGTTGAGTTGGAGCTACCTGTGGTTTATGAGATAATTCTTCCTTCAAATCAGCAATCTCTTGACGAAGGGATTTGACCAAAGCTGCGTAGGTTTCATAATCCTTAATCACATCGTCTAGGAATTCATCTACCTCTGCTTTGCTGTATCCACGTACTTCACGTCCAAATTCTTGTTCAAAAATATCTTTCGCTGAAAATATAATACTTGCCATGTCTCTCTCCATTCTGGGTTACTAGTATTATTATATAAAAAAAGACAAGTAAAAATCAAGGTCAAAGGCTTACTTTTCAGAAAAATTTTCTACTATTTCATTCAAGTCCTCAAATGTTAATCTTCTTGTAACATAGTCCGCTTGATTTTTCATCATTTGGTAAAAATATCGTAACTTGGTTTCGTTTTCTTCGTCGTAAAAAAGGTAACAAGTATCTGTATTTTCCAGCAGAAATTTTTGATAATCGCGTAGTTGTCCCTTGTGCTCATATTGTGGATAGGCGTATTTGACAAAATCAACCTGCTTGAACTCACTCAATTTCGCTTGATTTGCTTCATTCCAATTACTGCCATGGGTTTCAAAATCAAAAATGGTCGCCAGCTGAAATCCATAGTCTGCTTTCATGTCTTTCGCCACCTGAAGCGCCCAGTACTCAAAGCCCAAGGTCCCTGTAAAGACAAGCCAGTTCACCCCATCCTCTGCTAGACGTTCCAGGTCTCTCCGAATGGCTGTTTTGATAATATCAACGCGAATATCCTTGTCATTAAAGAGACCAAGGTCAAAGGCTGAATAGCCTAAAATCAAGGCTGATGTCATTTTTAACCCTTTCTTTGTAAATTTATGATATAATAGAGTGATGTTATTGTACCAATAAGGAGAATTATGGTCAACTATCCACATAAAATTTCATCTCAAAAGAGGCAAGCACCCCTGTCACAAACTAAAAATTTCGCAAATCGGGGAATGTCTTTTGAAAAGATGATCAATGCTACGAACGACTACTATTTGTCGCATGGGTTAGCTGTTATTCACAAGAAACCGACTCCCATCCAAATCGTACGTGTCGACTATCCCCAACGAAGTCGAGCCAAGATCGTTGAAGCCTACTTCAGACAAGCCTCAACTACTGACTATTCAGGGGTTTATGATGGATACTACATCGACTTTGAAGCAAAGGAAACCAGGCAAAAACATGCGATACCGATGAAGAATTTTCATCTCCATCAGATCCAGCATATGGAACAAGTCCTTGCCCAGCAAGGAATCTGCTTTGTACTCCTTCACTTTTCTTCTCAGCAAGAAACCTACTTATTGCCGGCTATTGACCTCATCCGTTTCTATCATCAAGATAAGGGACAGAAGTCAATGCCACTTGGATATATTCGAGAAAATGGATATAGGATTGAGCCGGGTGCCTTTCCTCAAATTCCCTATCTCGACATTATCAAAGAACATTTACTAGGTGGTAAAACAAGATGAACAAACAAACTTTTCTGCGAATAGCTAAGTATGTCAGTATCAGTCTCTTAACTGTATTTATCGCAGCTGTAATGCTTGGTGGTGGTCTCTTCCTCTACTATGTTAGCAAGGCTCCCGAACTTTCTGAAAGTAAACTAGTCGCTACAACGTCAAGTAAGATCTATGATAGCAATGACGAGCTTATCGCTGATCTTGGATCAGAACGTCGGGTCAATGCCCAAGCAAACGAAATACCGACCGATTTGGTCAACGCTATTGTTTCGATTGAGGACCATCGCTTCTTTAATCACCGAGGAATCGACACGATCCGTATCCTAGGTGCTACCCTCCGAAACCTTCGTGGTGGTGGAGGTCTGCAAGGAGCTTCCACCTTGACACAGCAGTTGATTAAATTAACTTACTTCTCTACGTCAACTTCTGATCAGACTCTTTCTCGTAAGGCCCAGGAAGCTTGGTTAGCTGTTCAGCTAGAACAAAAAGCGACTAAACAAGAGATCTTGACCTACTACATCAACAAGGTTTACATGTCAAACGGTAACTACGGAATGCAGACAGCTGCCCAAAGTTACTATGGCAAGGATCTCAAAGATTTAAGTATTCCTCAACTGGCTCTCCTTGCTGGTATGCCTCAGGCTCCAAACCAGTATGATCCATACTCGCATCCAGAAGCCGCTCAAGAACGTCGTAATCTCGTCCTCTCTGAGATGAAGGGGCAAGGTTACATTTCAGCTGAGCAATATGAAAAAGCGATTAATACTCCGATTACAGATGGACTTCAAAGTCTAAAATCGGCTAATAGTTATCCTCCATACATGGACAACTATCTCAAAGAGGTAATCGATCAAGTCGAACAAGAAACAGGCTACAACCTCTTAACAACTGGTATGGACGTCTACACCAACGTTGATCCTAAAGTTCAACAACATCTCTGGGATATCTACAATACCGACGAGTATGTCAACTATCCTGATGATGAAATGCAAGTAGCTTCAACGATTGTGGATGTAACAAATGGGAAAGTTATTGCTCAGTTAGGTTCTCGTCACCAATCAAGCAATGTTTCCTTCGGAATCAACCAAGCTGTTGAAACCAACCGTGACTGGGGTTCTACCATGAAGCCGATCACAGACTATGCTCCTGCCTTGGAGTATGACATCTACGACTCAACTGCTTCGATTGTACATGATGTTCCATACAACTATCCTGGAACAGATACCCCTGTTTACAACTGGGATAGAAGTTATTTTGGAAACATCACCATCCAATATGCGCTCCAACAATCACGGAACGTTACGGCCGTAGAAACCTTGAACAAAGTCGGTTTGGATAGAGCCAAGACCTTCCTAAATGGAATCGGTATTGACTATCCGGATATGCACTATGCCAACGCGATTTCAAGTAACACGACTGAGTCAAACAAAAAGTACGGAGCAAGTAGTGAGAAAATGGCTGCTGCTTACGCTGCTTTTGCTAACGGTGGTATCTACCATAAACCAATGTATATCAACAAAATCGTCTTTAGTGATGGTAGCTCAAAAGAATACGCTGATCCTGGTACTCGTGCCATGAAAGAGACGACCGCCTATATGATGACAGAAATGATGAAGACTGTCTTGGCATACGGAACGGGTCGTGGTGCTTATCTCCCTTGGCTACCTCAAGCTGGTAAGACTGGTACATCAAACTATACAGACGATGAAATTGAAAACTACATCAAAAATACTGGTTATGTAGCTCCAGACGAAATGTTTGTTGGTTATACTCGCAAATATTCAATGGCTGTGTGGACAGGTTACTCAAACCGCCTTACTCCTATCGTTGGTGATGGCTTCTATGTTGCAGCTAAGGTCTACCGTTCAATGATGACTTATCTGTCTGAGGATAACAACCCTGGCGACTGGACCATGCCAGAAGGCCTCTACCGAAGTGGTGAGTTCGTCTTTAAAAACGGTGCTCGTTCTGCATGGACTGCTCCTGCTCCGCAACAGGCCCCAACACCAGAAAGTTCGAGCTCGACATCAGAAAGTTCAACTTCACAGTCAAGCTCAACTACTCCAAGCACGAATAATAGTGCAAACAATAATACCAATAACCAGCAACCAAATACAACGCCTGGTCAACAAAACCAGAACCAAAATCAGAATCCTCAACCAGCACAACCATAACATTTATCATCCAGAGTTTTCTGGGTGATTTTTTCATAGCACTATTGCATTTATGTGCTTAACAAAAGCCTGAGAAGATGTCTTCTCAGGCTTTTTCTGTACTATAAACCTCATTGGGAAAGATAGGAAACGGATTTCGTAATCTTGTTAAGAGGTTTTACTAAATACTAGTCTTTCTTTGTTTTTGCTACAAAGAGAGCAGATAGGGCTAGGCTAACACCTGCTAGGAAGAGGGCTGTGTCAGATTGACTCTCACCTGTTGCTGGCAAGCTCTGTTTTGCTGTTTCTTGTCTAGCAATTTCTTGTTTATGATCTGGAGTCTTACCTTGATCAGAAACTAGAGTGCTAAGTTTAAACTCAGGTTTTTCTACTGTTGGAGCTGCTTGGTCTCCTACTGTTGCTAGCGGGCCTGTGTATTCTGGCAATTCATGCACTAGAGCCATCACTGCATTGACACCACCCTTGAACTCAGGTTTCTCTACTGTTGGAGCAGTTTGGTCTCCTACTGTTGCTAATGCGCCTGTGTACTCTGGAAGTTCATGTACTAGGGCTTCAACTGCATTGACACCACCCTTGAACTCAGGTTTCTCTACTGTTGGAGCAGCTTGGTCACCTACTGTCGCTACGGGGCCTGTGTACTCTGGAAGTTCATGTACTAGGGCTTCAACTGCATTGACACCACCTGTGAATTCAGGAACCTCAAGAACGGGTGCTGGTTCTTCACCCTTGCTTGATTGAACAGGTTCTTCTGTTAATTCTTGATAGAAGCTCGCCAATTCATAAAACTCAGCCTTGCCACCTTCCCAGACTAATTTGACGTCTAGAAGAGAGCCACCATTTCGGATAGCGAAGGTTTGGAGACTAGATGTAATGGCACCGAGGTCTAGCCAACTGTCTTGACCATCCTTGAGTGTTCTAGCAAGAACACGTGCCTTAGCTCCTTCAGGAAGACTGGAAACGAGACGAAGGTGGTTGGCATTGGTTGGTTCAGACAAGTGATACACCAATTCGCCCTTGTCTTTTTCAGACTTGTAGCTGGTCAAGACTTTGCCGTCTACAAGATTATTATAAAGGTTGCCTTGGCTTTCTCCACTACTTCCTTCTACTGTTGGATCATTGATTGGTTTGACAAATTCACCATCGTTGATGACCAATTCTGTAAAGCCTACAAAACGGGCATCATAATCCGCTGTATAGAGGACACGGAGATAGTTAGCTTTAACTGGTGTCGTCAATTCACCTTCGATGTAGCGATTTCCTGGCATTTTAGAATCATGTGTCCAACCATCTGTCAATGAATCATCATGTGTGCTATTGGCCACACCATCTCCTACTGTAACGACATCAGTCCAAGTTTTACCGTCTTGGCTGACTTGAATCTTACCATCACGAAGATAGTTTTGAGTTCCGTCTTGGATGTAAGCTCTAATCTTCTTGATGGTGCGTTCGCTACCAAGTTTCAAGGTTACGTGGCCATCTTTATGGGCATAGTCTGAAAACTCAACGAAGTTGTTGTAAACACCGTCAAACAGTTGATCTAGGTTGTTCAGTTTACGAACATCATTGCTTCCGTATGTTGGATGAATGCCCATAGTTGTAGATTCTAGTTTGGTTGGTTGTACTTCTTTGGTTGTCACAAGGAGAGAAGTGGCTGTCACAGCTTGTTCCTGATCTGTTTTATTGACCAGACGAACATAACGAACCAAGTGGCTCACTACAGATCTGTCTGTCAACTGGCTAGCTGGTGTCCACTCTTGCGCATTTGCAGAGTACTCTAGAGTAAGAGCAGTGTTGACCTGACCTTTGAGCTGGATGCTCTTGATTTGATGGATACGGTCAAGCTTCATTCCTAGATAGCTATGAGCAGGGAGTTTGGTTCCAGCTGGAATTTGAAGCTCGTAACTGCCCAAGCTATCCACTACTGGTGTTTCCTTCAAGGCGTCGACGTTGGTGTCCGTTAACTCACTGTTTCCAGAGCGTGTCTCAACAGAGAAGTCCTGGATACGCCACCAGAGGTCGAGGGCCTTGGTATTGCGTACTCGGATATAACGAGCATTGATTGCTCTAGTCACTTCCTTGGTTTGCTCACCTGACAAGCGATCGAGTTCCTGCCAAGTAGTACCATCTGTAGAATACTCAAGCACACCTGCGGCAAGTTTATCACCTGTTCCTTGACGAAGACGAACTTTAGTGACTGACTTGACTTCACCGAGGTCCAGTTGTGCCCAAGCATCTACTGGTGTCGTATTGCTACCGTCAGCATTTGCCATCATGGCTTCTGTATTGTCCTTGCCATCAGTGATTTGACGAGCTGAGGTATTTAGTTTGTAAACTAAATTTGAGCTCAGACTAACTGTCGTTGCTTGTTGGCTACGAGCTTTTTCAACTGGACGGTTAACTGCAATTTCCTGAACTGCAAACCAGGTATTTTCACGATCTGCTGTCGCAATCATACGAACTGCCTTGGCCTTGATGTTGAGATTCTCAAACTTAAGAAGGGATTCATTTCCGACATAGCTTGGCTCTTTCAAGGTTACCCAGTTGTCATTTTCATCTTGATACTGCACTTCTGCCTTACTAAAGGTATCACGTGGATTTGCCTGCGTTCCCATAGCAAAGGTCAAGGTTTGGATCGCTATCGGTTTGTTGAACTTCATACCAATATAATCACCTGTCTTGATGCTATTTGGTGATTTAATAATCGCATGAGTTGCCAAATCGCCATCCGTTACTTCTGCTAAACCACCTTCTACACCTGTTCGATTGGTGATAAAGGTGCTGATGATTTGGTCTGGATGCAAGACTTTTTGAACTTCAGACGCTAGAACTTCTTTCAAGGATAGGATAAATGAACGAATATGTTGAACACCCAATTCAGCTTTTTCCATATGGTCTACATAATGGAAGGTGTGAGTTTGAGACTGTTCGTACAATTTCAAACCTTTATAGTAGCTATCCCAAAGTTTGGCTGCATCGTTTGTAGCCATGGCTTCAGTTCCTGTAAGGAAGGCATCGAGAGCATTCATTTGATCGATTGCATTATCCAACCAATAGTGGATTTGGGCAACCATTTTTTTATCGCCTGATGCTTTATAGAGTTCGGCTGCTTCTTTAATCTTGGCAAATTCTGCACGCAAGGCTGCACGTTCCGCAGTCACATCCTGACCTGCTTTGAGCTTGGTCATGAAGTCTGTTAATTTTGGAGCTAAGTCTACCGATTCTTCTAGTTTGACGACACGATTATCCATGTTTTGGTTAATCATGTGCTTACCAAGTTCACGGAAGGCTGCCGATACCTTGCTATCTTCAAAATGACCATTTTCTACAAAGTTGAAGGCAATGTCATTGATTTTCTTAGCTTCTTCTTCTGATTTCCATTGTTTCCATGAGTATTGAGCTCCTGAAAAGAGGGCAATCTTAGATGGTTCAGACTGTTGCATTGGGTTCAACATGATACCAGATAGCAAGCTTGGATCCACATTTGGATGAAGGAATTTCTCACCACCACCTAGAATCAAGTGTTGTTTAGAGTTATCTGTTACCGGCCAGTTAATCCAAAGTGAAACTGGGCGATAGGTCTTGCCACCTGCGGATAGATTGTTCTTGAGAGTTGAAAGGAAGCTTTCAGAGGCTTCACCCCAAATCTTACCACCCGTCAAGGTCATGGTTGTTGATCTTGGGAGATTTTCATTGAGAGATTTCAACTCATCTTCACGTCCATTACCCCAATACTGGCCAGGAACAAAGATCATTTCTTTACGAAGACCGCTGTAAGTTCCCTGCATTTCAGTCAACCACTTGGTCATATCTTGCATCAAGCGGTTGTAGCTATTGTATCCTCCGACTGGGCTTGGAGCATCATCTGCAAGGATACCAAATTCGCGGACACCCACTTTCATCAACTGGGTAAATTTGGCCTTGATAGTTGCCAAATCTTCTTGGTAATGCGCTTCATTGCCAAAGCGGATACGGTTGTTCATGAATGGATGGATAGTCCAGACATACCGAGTTTTACTTTGATTTCCGACACGGGCAAGTTCACGAATTTCAGCTAGTTTTTCTTCTGGATAGAGTTCTCGCCATTTCTTGTTGTGGTATGGATCATCTTTTGGTGCAAAGAAGTATTGGTTCAATTTCAAATCGCCACCATAACGCATGAGCTCTGCACGATCGGCATTAGACCATGGATTTCCATAGTAACCTTCGATGAAACCACGGTTCTTGAGCTCTGCGTAATCTTCTACTGTCACATTACGAAGGACTGGCACTTGGCTTTCCTTGAGCATGTGTTTCAAGGTTGTCAAACCATAGAAGACTGCATCAGTGTCTTTTCCGACGATGGAAATCGAATTATCCTTGATGCTCAAGACATAGGCGTCGATCTTGTCAAAGATACCTGCTGAAACATTGGACAAGTTTTGCTCTGCTTGTGAACCTTGTCCATGCACTCCAAGATAGATATTGGTTGCGCCAGCGATTGCTGCCTTACCAGTTGTATAAGATACTTGATTGTCCTGCAAAACACTCTTCAAGCGATTGCGAGTATAGATATCGAGTTGATCGCCCATGACCAGATTGACTTGCTTACGAAGGGCTGTGACTCCTTCTCCATAAGTCACTTTTTGTGGCGTTGGGAAGACCTTGTACTCTTTCTTGAGATAGTCTGCGCTCTTGCTGGCAGCTGCAATGCTGTCTTCGCTAGCTGGTTTACTTGCAGTGAATTGATCTGCCAATTCAACTGTTCCATCACCGGTTTGGTCTACTTTTGGTTTTTCAGGTGTAGTTGGTTTTTCTGGTTGACTTGGTGCAGGCGTTTCTTGCTCTTCTTTGACAGGTTTTAATAGATGAACTTCAGCTGCACTTGCAAAACCACCAACGCCTTCCAATACTTTCAACTCAATCTTGTTGGTATCTACCGCCGCAAAGTTGACTGTTTTTTCTTGGGCGTTGTTGTCCCAGCTTCCTTCTGAAACCTTGACCATTTGGCCATCTATTTGTGCGTAGATTTCGTAGCGCGTCACGACACCATTTCCACCACCTGGACGTGGGAGATAGGTCAAACCATTGACTTTTTCTGCTTCTTTCAAGGTCATAGTAAGGGTGTATGGCGCAGTGTCACCAGTCCACTTAGTATGCCAGAAGGTATTTGGATCATTGTCAAAGGCCTTTTCAACAGCGCCTTCAGTCGCGTTTCCTGGAAGTTGCTGACTGCTTGCGGTTGCTGTAATCTTATCATTTGAAATCAAACGAGGATTTACAAATGGTTTGTCTGACAACTCTGCGCTATGCAAGATTCCTTTGAAACCACCGATGCTTTCAAGCGGTAGAACCAAGCTATTGTGGGCAAAGCGAGGATGGGCTGGATTTGCTATACGCTCAATCTTTTCACCATCCACATAGACTTCTGTTGATTGTGGTTTGGTCACGATAGAGATTTGATAACGTTTGTTCTTTTCAAGTTTTTTATTGAATTGGATATGGAACTGTTCAAATTGATAAGCAAGATAGCCATCTTTATCAGCTAGATAGATACGGTTGTCCCCACTTGTTGAGAAGGTTTGTTCACCGTCTCCAGTGACAGTCACATCAAACTTCAAGACATGACTTGGACCAACATCACCAGCCAAGCCTTCGATACTGCTGTCTTTCTCAAAAGCCAATCCCTGTTCGCTTGCCTTCACTTTCTTACTTGCATAGTTCTTGACTGTTTCAGGATTGATGGTAAACAAATCACTTTGGTCAATCTCTTTATCAGGATTTGACTGTGGCGCATAAGGACTCGTTGGTAGGGTACGTTCTGCAAAGGTCGCAGCTGCACGATCAGATCCCCAAGTGCGCTCCGCAGTGGTTTGCATGCTCTTGAAGAAGCGTTTAAAGATATCATAAGAAGTCAAACCGGTCTCATGAAGGTCAATGTTATCATTCCAAACTGCGTGCCCACCACCAAGGATACTTGGATGAGAAGCTGGTAGAAGTGGACCTCCACCTGTTCTAAAATCATTCGGTGTCCAGCTATTGTACTGACGTTCGTAGTTAGCATAGTCCCCGTAGGCTGCTTGACTATTGCTTCCACTTGGCACACTATAGGTCGGTACATCTGTGATGTTGATAATCTTAGCTCCCTGAGCAATGGCTTCATTTGGTCGTTGCCATCCGATACTCCAGATATCAACCTCTACTCCGTTCCAATCAACAGGAGTGTTCCCACGCTTCGCACTGAGTGAGCCCCAGATACGAGGGGTGTAACCTTTAGACTTGATATATTGGGTCAAATCATTGACATAGCGACGGTAACTTTCTCTGCTGCCATAGTATTCATCCGTTCCAATATGAACAGTGGATACCCCATGAAGTGGTGCATCTGGACCATCGAGGAGTTTGTCATAAACTGATTTGACAAAAGCTAGCGTTTCATCGTATTTATTATCTAGGTCGAGCATGGCAACACGTTCAACATTGTGCTTGCCAGCATAATCACTCAAACTACCTTGATACATGAGGTCTGGGCGGACTTTGACAAATGATAGTGCATGACCTGGTGTGTCAATTTCTGGCACTAGATTGATATGCAAGGCCTTGGCCAATTTAATCAGATTTTGCATTTCTTCCTTGGTATAATGCTCATCTGAAGTCAATTTTTGACCATTCTTACCGACAATGTCTGTCTCCACACGGAAACCAGTCTTAGCGTGTTCAAGTACATACTTGAGTTGTTCTTCTGGACTTAAATTCTTACTTGCCAAGTGTTCCTTAAGGAAGATATAGTTATCGTTGAGGTGCAACTGCAAGTCGTTCATCTTGTAGTAAGCCATGTTGAGCATGATGTCTACAAGAGTGTCATAAGGGATAAATTTACGACCTGTATCCAACATAAAGCCACGGTGGCTGAAACTTGGGAAATCACGAATTTCGCCATTTTGTAGGTCTGTTTCTCCCATTTGAAGAAGAGTCCGAGTGGCGTAGAAGGCTCCTGTGTTTGTGGCAGCTTCGATGGTAATCACATCATTTTGGATAGTGATACCGTACCCTTCTTTACCATAACCCTTGTTTTCAACCTTTTTAAATTCGATTCGTTTTTGAGCCTGCTTGTCACCTGTTGCTAGTTCCAATCCACGGCTAGCAAGGTCTGACTGGTAGAAGGTTGCTGCCTGATCAAAGCCAGAATCACCTGTCGCAAGGACTGTATCTGAAGTGATAGAAGATTGGCCTTCTTTCCCATACCATTGTTGAACAGCTGGTGCTACTTTTGGTTTGACACCTACACCCTCGTCCTGATGTAGACCCTTGATGACTACTTCAAATTCCTTAGTGAAAGTATGGCTGTCTTTGATTTGCTGCACCATAACCTTAACGCGTTGATCTGTCAGAGGTTTATGGATACGATTTTGAAGATCAATCACACCTTGCTTGTTGCTTCCGATAAGGCTAACTTTCCCTGGTAAAGTTGGTAAGACAAGAGACTGTCCATCTTCTGCTACTGTTAGTTCGGTTACTTGGCGGATATCCGTTACCTTACTATGGTCCGGAACGTTAGAATAAGCTCGAATTTCTTGGATGCCAACGTTTCTCCAACCCATTGTGCCCGCTTGATAGTCGTTAATTTCTAACTTAAGATATTTAGCTTGAATACTTTCAGCTAGGTCAACTTTCTCATCTAAAACAGGTTCTCCAGTTTTGGTATGAGCTAGTTTCCATTGTTTTTCTCCATTAGCCCCCACATCTTCTTGGCCTGCGTAATAGAGACTCCAAGATTTGATATTTGGATCATTTTGCCCATTACGAAGACGACGATCCCAGTCTATTTCCACATGTTTGATGAGGGTAGTTTTTGGAAGAGTTAATTCAAAAGTTGGTTTTACTGCATCTCTATCTGTAGCCCAACGAGTATTGTCATCTCCGTCGATAGCCTTATCCGCAGTAAAGTTGGTACCAGTCTCATGGTTGTTTGCTTGGGCAGTAGCACCTTCGAGATGATTGATATCCTCTCTATCTTCGATTGTCTTTTCAGCTGGTTTTGGTGCGGGCGTAGCAGTTTCAGCTGGTTTATTGTCTGCCTTTGGTGTTTCAACCGGTTTGGGCGTTTCTGCTGGCTTGGGACTTGCAGGACCTGTCTCTGGTTTTGCCTCTTCACTTGCTGCAGGATTGGTTCCCTCATCAGTCGCTGGAGTTTCTTCATGACTTGCTTCTGTTGCAGCTTCTGCATCCGCCTTTTCAAGCGCAGCGGCTAAATCATCTGGTAACTTATCCAGGGCTTGAACATGAGTGATACTTCCCTCTGTCTCTGAAGGTGTTGCTGTTTCTGCCGCCTGAACCATATTGGCGCCAAAGATACTAGCACCAATCATAACGGAGGCTGCACCGATTGCAAATTTTCTTATACTATAGTGACAGCGTTTCTCAAAAAAATGTCTATCCATCTTTCTCCTATTCCTTTCATCCGCATACACGAGTAAGCGGTATCATTTCTCCTTTGAAAAAGGAGAGAACCAAGAGGTCCTCTCCGGCTGTTTGTTCCTTTTTGATTCGAGTTGCTTTGAACTGCTGAAATCAAATCTCATTACTCTTCTTTACGTTTTGTCGCAAGGACCGCAGCAGATAAAGCGATACTCACACTTGCTAAGAAGAGGGCTACTTCTGAGCTGTGCTCCCCTGTAGCAGGTAATTTTTCTTCATCTTTAGCTTCCAGAGTTTTGGCATCAGCTACTGGGCTTAGAGTGAGCGGGTACTCAGATTTTTCAACTGTTGGAGCTGCTTGATCTCCAGCAGTAGCCAATACACCTGTGTAGGCTGGCTTTTCATTCACCAAGGCCTCAACTGCATTGACTCCACCTCTATACTCTGGAACTTCATTTGCAGCCGCTAGGACCGCATTGGCTCCACCTTTGTATTCTGGTAATTCGTGAACCAAGGCTTCAACCGCATTAGCGCCGCCTTTGAACTCAGGTAGGTCATGAACAGCCGCTTCTTCTCCAGCTGTTCCGTAAGGACCTGTATATTCAGGTACATCAAGAACTGGTGGTTGCTCTTCACCCTTGCTACTTGTTGGAGCATCTGGTTTCGTAGCAGAATCTTTTAATTGATTGAGATAGTCTGCGAAGTAGGCCACCATTCTTTCCGTCAAGAGATGGTTATCCGTCGCATATTTCATGCTTGCCTGAACGCTAGCTACTTCCTCTTGATTGTCTTTGTCTGTTAATTTCTGCGCCTTAGCTAAAGCTGCTTCATAGCCAGACATGTCAAGAGGTGTTTCTGCTACTTGCGGACGAGTAAAGATAAGTTCCGCTGCAGATTGGTATTTATCGCCACCATCTCCGTAAGTCTTGGTACCAGTAAGGACAATTTTCTTAGCCTTGATTGTCTTGCCAAAGTCAATGTCTTTTGGTTTGTTGTTATTTGGCCAATCAGTTACGGTAAAGGTATGTTCCTTGCCAGACTCATCTGTGACAACCAGTTTGACATCTCGCAAGTTTCCATTTGAATCAGAGGCACGTGGAACATAGCGAAGTCCTGTGATTTCAGTAGGTTCTTTCAATACCATAGTTGCAGGCTTACCTACATCTCCACCATTCCAAGATGTATGCCATAGGCTAGATACATTGCCATCAAAGGCATTCTCTAGACCTTCGCCTGGTTGAGCTGGCGCGTCCAAACTTTCAAAGTCTTCTGCTACCAAGGCTGTCTTCTTCTGAACCAAAGCATTCTTCAAAGCTTCAATCTTGGCAATCTCTGCACGCGCTTCTTCTACACTAATGTCATCATCTGCTTGGCTGAGGTTAAATACCGCCTCTTTCAAAGCATCCATAGACTCTTTCGTGTAGTTGGTCATGGCTACAGTTGGCAAGTAGTTTTTCAGAGCATTTTCTGTCAACATCTTACCTGTTAGGGTAATTTCCTCGATGTGGAGATTATCCATCATGAAATCATTGTAACCACGGAAGTTAGCATTCCCACCAGAATCACCACGAGTATTGCTTGCATTTCCAGTTGAGTAGATACCTACCCAAGTATCGCCTGTTTCTGCACCTGTCACGAGGAAGGTTGCCTTCTTGGCTTTCTTAGAATCCGTCCAAGTATTTGGCAATTCATGCATTTCCAAGTTGCTTGCTTGACTACCACGACGACCTGACTGGAATTCTCCCTTACCGACTACAAAGGCATAGGTATTGTCTGATCCTGCTTCGTATTCAAAGGTTACGCGATAAGTCTTACCTGCTTCAAAACGGAAGTTTTGTGGGATGGTTTGGTAAACCAAGTTACGACGGCTCACTAGTCCATTTGTCTTGAGTGACCAATTTCCATCGATAACATCATCAACTTTCTTACCGTTCCAACCACGTTGTGTATATGGATCATGCTTTTCAGACAAGTGAGTCCGGTTGTCTTCAACTCCTTCGACACCACCCACTACAAATGGGAAGATTCCTTGAGCTACATTTTCAAAGTCTTGTTTGAAGGTGCCTTGACCTGTATCGTGCTTGTCTCCATACATGCTTGAATTATTTTCAAAGGTACGAATTTCATCAAAGTAAGTTGCTTCATCACCAGCTTCACGACTCAAAGTAAGAGTGACATTTGATACGTCAGATCCTGTTGTAAAGAAGGCGTACATATTTTGGAAGTAACTTGTATTGTCAACTGTAGCATTGTCACGACGATTGTTATGAGCATAAGCTTTGATATAGTTAAGAGCGAGTGACTTATTGGTGTAAGTAGTCACTTCTTTCTCGCCAGTATTCACTGTGATACTTGCCTTAGCATTACTACGGTTATCAACACCGACATAAACAGCATACTTGGTATTTGGTTTCAAGCCAGTCAGTTTCTGAGTAAGACTGACCTTGCTCTTATTACCTTGGATACGAAGCATTTCATTTGCACCCTGTGATTTGACAATTTCTGCCTTGGAAGCATCACCTGAAATGGTCCAGTGTTTCAAGGTTCCACTGTTAAATCCTTGGTCATAGATGTGCATGCCTTCGCTCCATGACATTTCAGGATTGGTTTGTTTTGAACGGTAGAGAACGTATGGTTGATTTGCTAGAAGGTCTAGGGTAATCTTGCCATCTTTTACAGTGAGTTCTTGCTCTTCTGTCTTACCTTGGTCAGTTAGCTTGTAAAGGTAAACCTTGCTATTTGCCCAATCGCTTGGAAGTGTCCAAGTTGTTGCACCGGCCTGCGTATTGAAGTAGTACATTTTTTCCTTATCAGTAGGAAGTTTCTTACCATTTGCATCCCAGTTCCAAGGAGTCAAGTAAGCTGAACCATCTTGAATGACACGTCCGTTTAGCGTTACTGTACGTTCGCGGTATTGCGGACTATTGACATCATTTGACTTACGAGTCACAACTACTTTATTGTTATCCGCATCTACCAATTCCACTCGCATTTCTGGAGTCCATTTATAGGTGCTACCGTTATCAGTCATGGTAACTGGTGTACCATTTTCCCATTTACTTACAGTGAAGTGTTGGAAGTACTTGGTCATGACATCATGGGTAAAGAGGTTAGTCACGTAGCCATTGTAGTCGCTTCGTCCTTGCCAGCCTTCAAAGTCTTTCATGCTGTAGCCACCTAGAAGTGGGTAGTTGGCTGCACCACCGTAACTTCTGTAGTCCCCAACCCAAGAATCTTTTTGGTGGTTGCGGATAAAGCGGGTGATAGCACTGTTGATACCTTTATTAGTGTAGCCACCATAGGTCAAGTCAGCTGCCCAGTGTTGGAAGGTAGAGTCGTATTCACCACCATGGCCCCACTCAATCGCAAAACGCCAGCCTTGTTTGTTAATTTCTTTAGCAAGAACGTGGGTAGCCCAGGCACCGTTATCACCTGATTGACCATTGCCCCATACGTCCACATAGATAAAGTCGAGACCTTCACCAAGTTTTTTCTTCAAGTCTTCCCAACGAGCCAAACGTCCATGCGCCAAGTCATAAGCAGCATCAATGTTGATACCTTGGTCTAGCCAGTTCCAACCATAGCTGTAGCTTCCATCTGGATTCTTACGAAGAATATTTTCGTTAAAGTATTTAGACTCAGGATAGGTCTCAGAAGCGTTCACGTGAATACCTAGATGAGCTCCATATTTCTTCGCTTTTTCAATCAAGGTCTTGAAGTCTTCGACACCACCAATACGTTTACCAATATCAGCATAATTCAAGTGACCAGAGTCGTGACCTTCACTACCATATCCTTTAAGGAGAACACCTTGCCCAAGACCATCTGTGTGGAGATTGATTTTCTTGATACCATCCAAGGTCATAAGGAATGGGTTTTGTGCTTGAGAACCAAAGTTCATCGCGATACGGTAAGCAGTGATATCCTTAACTTTTTCCCAACCTTGAGGGTTGTTCATGATGCTACGATAAGCAATGGCACCATCCTGCCAGTCGACTTTCTTGTCCGCATTGGCATCTTCAGTGATAACAACCTTGGCACTTGGAAGTTCCTTAGTATACTCTGGGAAGACGATGCCCTTATAAGCTTTTTCCCATTGCCACTCAGAACTTTGGATTCCCACATAGTTTGTATTTCCAACAGTTTGTTTGAATGCTGTCAAACGAGTCCAGTCATTCGAACCACCACCGTAACTGTTTTGAGAGTTACTCCAAACACCTGCAGCAAGCTTATCTGTAGAAACAAAACCATACATGTAACCCTTAGCCAAGTTTTTCATTGGATTGGTTACATCGATATGATCATCTCCGCTGACATGGGTATTGTTTGACATAGTTGCTCCGTCAAACTTAGCCCCAGTTTGGTCGCTTGAAACTGACACAAGTGAGTTCCCCAAGAAATTGATAGAGGAGAGAAGTTTTCTTTCATCGTCAATCTTTTGACCTGGAGTAACTTGATTGTGGTTGACAATCTTGGTCACATCAAAATGCAACTGATTTTCTACAACTTGCAAGCGTACTGTCATATCTGCATTGATGAAATTCTTCTCGTCACGAAGCTTCATCAAGTACTCTGCAGTAGTATCATTGATCTTCTTATAGGTGACTTCAGGTGTAATTTCGCGATTGTTTACCAAGATTTTCTTAAGTTGTTGAACTTGTCCTGGCAAAGTATGCCCATTCAAGGTGTATTCTTTGACTCGAGGGAAGGCTTGGTCAATCACTGCCTTGAGAACCTTGGACTGGATCGTATCATAAGTCACCTTGCTATCATCAACAGCCGGACCTGTTTCTTTCTGGGCAGGAGTATCATCCGCTTTTACACCTTCTTGATTGTCTGTTTTAACGCTGACAACCGTACGGTCATTGCTATAAGTTCCTGCCTTGAGAAGGATCTTCTTCTCATTTTTAAGATTCTCATTGACCGCAGCTGGCAAAGTAACTGTATCAAAAAGTTTTACATCATTATTTGTTGCATTCAGCTGACCATCTGATTTTAAGCTAATAGTCAGATGATTCACTGATCCATTTACTGGAGCTGCAACACGACCGCCCTGATACCATGTGCTGTTACCTGGAGTTTTGTATTCCCAGAACCAGCCACCTTGGTCATATCCAACAAAAACATTGTTCTTGGTATCTTTAAATTTCAAGAAGACACCAAAGCGTGATTTGCCCTTTTCAGAATCATCTTTGAAGGTTAAATCAACCGTTGCATTTCCATTAGCATCAACTGTCAATCCTTGTTTTTCAAACAAGGCTGGTTTGCCATCATTGTCATTTTGGGCCGTTGAAGACAATTGATTGTAGCGAACACCCTTTTCTTCACGAATAGTGACTGTTCCTTGTTGCTCTTTATTCGCTACTGTTTGCCATTCAGGAGTTACTGTCTTAGGTGTTTCAGGTTTAGCAGCTGCAGGTTTATCCTCTTTTGGTTTTTCTTCAGCCGGTTTTTCTTTCTCTTCCAAGTCGGCTGGTTTCACACTTGAAATTCCCTGTATGTGGTCTTGGATCCATTTTAGTTGAGCTGGTGAGAAGAGAATGCCGCCGCTCCGTTTTCCAACTACACCATTTTGGTGCACACCGACCAGTTTTCCTTCTGTATCAAAGATACCGCCACCACTAGCGCCCGGTTTTCCTCCTTGGTAACCAATCCCTTGGACACCTTCTCCGTATGGTTCCGCAAAATCAACTGTAGTATTGACAATCGGATTCAATTTCCCTTCTGGATAACCAAAGACATGGAGTTTATCTCCAATTTTCTTAACTACTGGCTTTTTAGTTACTTCAACAGGCGTATTTTCTAGAACTGTACGTAATCTCACTAGGGCCAAATCATTTTTGAAGCCTTTCAGGTAGCCTTCACGATCCCAATGAATGATATCTTTCTTGCTAAACTTGACATCTGGCAATCCTGGATATGAGATGCTATAGATATCTCCATCCCCTTGGTCATTATCCACAACCTTACGGATATTGCCGTCTTGGCTATCCTTGATAAAGTTATGAGAAACCGTCAAGACAAGGTCTTTAGCAATGACAATACCGCTACCTTCTCCTGATGGCGTCTTAATCTTAACAGTCGCGCCGTAGTTTAATTCCCCATTGGTAGTCTTAGCCACATCTTCTGGGACGAGCTTCCCAGTATCTTGGGCCAATTGATCCTTGTCAACTTCACGCCCATTATCTTCAGCTTTCTCCAACTTATCTTCTAATTCTTTTGGCAAATTGCTTTGCTTTTCAGACTTTTCTTTTTCTTGAGCCAACAACTCTTCTTCTGTTTGAGGACCTTCAGTAGTCTCAGCTGAACCAGGATTCTGAGCGGCAGCTTCCTTGTCAAAATCGTGCCCCTCATCACTAGCCTTCTTATCCAAATCAGCTAGTTCACTCGGCAAATTATCTGTTGAACCAACTCTTGCTTGATCAGCCAATACTGGGCTAGCCGCGAAGAAAGTCGCTCCAATCATCACCGAAGCTACTCCAAGCGTAAACTTACGAATACTGAACTTACAGCGTTTTTCAAAAAATCGTTTATCCATGAACTCCTAAATCCTTTCATTTTACAGTAAGCGTTTACATTTCTTTTTTAAAAAATACTCCTTTCTCTGAAAGTGCTATGCTTAACTGTTATAAATAAAAAATAATTGTACTTTTAATATAACAAATAAAAAGGCAGAAAGCAATAGGAAATAGGTAAAATTCACTAAAATTTTCTCTTTTCTGAAAAATCCTATCTCTAATCATTCAGGGACTTATACCAAGATAAAAAAGGACTTAACCATCATGTCGATGGCTAAATCCTTTACTTTTTTAAAGTTATTTCACATGGTTTGCGAGATCTTCTTGGGCCTTTTTATTTGACTCTTCTTTTTCTTTCAACCATTTTTCTTGAGCTTTTTGGTATTCTTCTGTTGTCACTGCCTTATCTTGTACTTCTAGATATTTGTACAAAAGGGCTTCGCTCATACCCTTGTTACCAGAGTATGCAAATGGAAGTGTAAATGGCACCATCTTAGACAACATTGGACGACCAGTTTGAGAAGTTGTTGGGATGAGCAAGGCACTGTCTGTCAACCAAGCTTGGGCAGCAGCATATTTCTCATAACGTTTTGAAACATCAGAAGTTTCTTCACCAGCTTCCACAACCATTTTTTCGTAATCTTCTAAACCAACTTGCTTAGCCGCAGCGTTGTTTGTCCCAGAATCAAATCCTAGATATGTTTTCGTATTTTCTCCTACAGAAGGCTTGATAATATCAAGATAAGTAGATGGATCGATATAGTCTGGAGACCAACCCACGTTATCTGAGATATCCCAGTCTTCTCCAGCCGCAGTTTCAGCGAAGTAGGTAATGTTTTGAACATCATCTTTTTGGAGCTGTTGGATATCGATAACCACATTATCTGATCCTAGATTTTCTTCAACTGACTGTTTAAATGATTGAACACGTTGAACTTTTGTTGTATTAGTTTGGTCTACAGGCATATCCAAGTGGATTGGGAATTTCACACCTTCCGCTTGAAGGGTCGCCTTAGCTTTAGCGAATTCTGCTTTAGCTTTGTCAGGATTATAGAGTCCATCTTGGGCATCATCCAAGTTTACGTTGCTCCACTCGTCTCCATAGGTCACCAATTTTTCCTTAACTAATTCCCCAAAGTTTTTCCCATCTGCCTGTACAAATGTAGGGGGAACAAACAAATTACGAAGCAGTTTAGTGGCCCCGCTTGCACCATTTACTTGAGAAGCGTAGGCTGTTCTGTCAAAACCAAATGCAATAGCTTGACGGAAGTCCTTATTCAAAAGGGCCTTCTTGGTTGATGCTTTTTCCTCATCTGTTGTCTTAGAAGTGTACTTATAGGACTGACGATCGATATTTGTGCCTACTAAATAAGTAGTAGAATCTTGTTGGGTATAAACGATATTGTCTTTGAATGCTTTTTCAGTCTCTGAGTAACTAGCACTTGTTGGGAAGAGACGAGCCATTGTAAAGCTACCGTCTTTGAAAGCTTCAGTTGGCTTATTAGTATCTTGACCATCCCAGAAGGATAATTTCACTTTATCAAGATGAACATTGTCTTTGTCCCAATAGTTTGGATTCTTTTCGAACTCGACTGATGATTTGGCTACGATTGATTTGAGTAAGAATGGTCCATTATAGAGAATGCTACTTGGGTCCGTACCTTTAGCAAAGTCATCCCCTTTAGAGTTCAAAAATTCTTCATTAACAGGAGCCAGAACACCCATTGTTGTCTTAGAATTCCAGAAACTTTCTGGCTTGTTCAATGTGTATTGAACGGTATAATCATCAAGAGCTTTGATTCCTACTTGAGAAAAATCTGTAATTTCTCCTTTGACATAGGCATCCAATCCCTTGATAGATTCCTGAACCAGGTAAAGACCATCTGATTTCTTATCAGCAGCATACTTAAGACCAGTTACAAAGTCTTGAGCTTTAACTTCTGCATACTCCTCACCTTCAGATGTATACCATTTTGCATCCTTTCGGAGTGTATACGTATAAGTCAATCCATCCTTAGATACAGACCAATCCTCAGCCATAGATGGTACAAAGTTACCATAGCGGTCATTTTCAAGCAAGCCATCAATAACGTTACTAGTAATATTTGCTGTAGCTGCCTTACCAGTTGTCAAATAGTTTAGGTTATCAGGATCCGTTTCGTAAATGTATGAGAATGTTTTCTCACCTTTAGCATTTGAACTTGATCCAGAGCAGGCCGCAAGAGTCGCAGCTGCCAATAACGTCACACCCGCAAGGGCAAGTAGTTTTGAACTTTTCATTGTTTTCTCCTTTAAAACTTTCACCCCATTATAGTCCCTTTTCAGAAACATGTCAATAAAATTTTCAGAATTTTTGAATTACTTTGGTAAATTCTGAAAAATAAGTTTTCTATTATAAAATTATGATTCTCTAATACTATATTTTTATATCTTAAACCAGCAAAACAAGGGCCGAAAATCAGATTTTTTATCATTTTTTTGCTATGATTAGATAGAAGAAAAGTTAAGGAGAAGACAATGATATTAATTACAGGTACAAATGGTCAACTCGGTACCGAACTACGTTATTTACTAGATGAACGAAATGTGGACTATGTTGCAGTGGATGTGGCCGAAATGGATATCACTAATGCTGAGATGGTTGAGAAAGTCTTTGCCGAGGTTAATCCAACTCTGGTCTATCATTGTGCAGCCTACACTGCTGTTGATGCTGCAGAAGATGAGGGAAAAGAACTGGATTTTGCCATAAACGTAACTGGAACTGAAAATGTAGCCAAAGCCTCTGATAAATACGGAGCTACTCTCATTTATATTTCAACAGACTACGTCTTTGATGGAAAGAAACCCGTCGGACAAGAGTGGGAAGTCGATGACCTACCTGATCCGCAAACAGAGTACGGGCGTACCAAGCGAATGGGTGAGGAACTTGTTGAAAACCTTACGTCACAGCATTACATCATCCGCACTGCTTGGGTCTTTGGAAATTATGGAAAAAACTTTGTCTTTACCATGCAAAATCTAGCCAAAACCCATAAAACGCTCACAGTAGTCAACGACCAACACGGCCGTCCAACTTGGACACGTACCTTGGCTGAGTTTATGACCTACTTGACTGATAATCAAAAAGAGTTTGGCTACTACCACTTATCAAATGACGCAGCTGAAGACACCACTTGGTATGACTTTGCTGTCGAGATTCTTAAAGACAGTGATGTCGAAGTAGTACCAGTAGACTCCAGCAAGTTCCCTGCTAAGGCTAAACGTCCCCTCAACTCAACCATGAGTTTAGCCAAAGCGAAGGCGACAGGTTTCGTCATTCCAACCTGGCAAGATGCCCTTAAAGAGTTTTATAAACAAGAAGTAAGAAAATAAAAGATTACGACATACATAAAAAGCAAGATACCATGAGGTCTCTTGCTTTTTAGTATCTGATTAGTTAATCACTTGTTGTGTTTTAGCATAGTTAGCCTCTACCGCTTCTTTTTCAGATTTCCACCAATCTTGGTTGTCTGTATACCATTTGATGGTCTCTTTGAGGCCTGCTTCAAAATTGGTAAACTCTGGCTTCCACCCTAGTTCATCACGGAGCTTGCTGGCATCAATGGCATAGCGAAGGTCGTGGCCGGCACGATCTGTCACATGGTCATAAGCATCAGCTGGCTGTCCCATTTCCTTGAGAATCAGCTCCAGAACTTCCTTGTTGTTCTTCTCGCCATCAGCACCAATCAAGTAAGTTTCGCCGATTTGACCCTTGGTCAAAATCGTCCAAACGCCTGATGAATGGTCATTGGTATGAATCCAGTCACGGACATTCTTGCCTTCACCATAGAGTTTTGGCTTGATACCGCTCAAGATATTGGTGATCTGGCGCGGAATGAACTTCTCGATGTGCTGGTAAGGACCATAGTTGTTTGAACAGTTCGAAATAGTCGCTTTGACACCAAATGAGCGCACCCAAGCTTTGACAATCAAGTCTGAAGCTGCCTTGGTTGATGAGTAAGGTGAGCTTGGATTGTACTTGGTTTCAGCCGTAAATTTCTCACCTGGACCTTCTCCATGACCTGGCAAATCTTCACGTAAAGGGAGATCTCCATAGACTTCATCAGTCGACACATGGTGGAAACGAATGTCGTATTTACGTGCTGCTTCCAAAAGTGTGTAAGTTCCGATGAAGTTGGTGTGGATAAAGGGACTCGGGTCATTGAGCGAGTTGTCATTGTGGCTTTCTGCCGCATAGTGAACGATAGCATCCGCTTCAGCTGCCAGCTTATCTACCAAGGCTGCATCAGCAATATCTCCAACAACCAACTCAACACGATCGCCTAGAATTTCTTCAATATTAGCACGATTACCCGCATAAGTCAGCTTATCCAGTACTGTCACATGAACATCTGGAAAGTTTTTGTAAACATAATGAACAAAGTTAGAACCGATAAAACCAGCCCCACCTGTCACGATGATATTTTTGTATTCAGTCATTTTTATTCCTTAACTTTTTTACAAATCTTCTTTTCTTAGTGGTTTGACATCCTTAAGTAGGGGATGATTTTTATCAGCTTCTGAGACTTCTGCTGCTTCTAGGTTTTCCCACTCAATGCCCAAAGCTGGGTCTGCATAGTTGACAAAAGCATATTTAGGCTTGAGTTCAAGTGCCCAATAGTCATTGACCAGATAGCTATAAGAAACTGTATCCGAGAGGACTTGGAAACCATTGGCTACGCCGCGAGGGACAAAGATTCCCTTACTTGCATCAATCTCGGTCTGATAAACATTTCCAAAAGTCTCACCTTCACGTAGGTCAACCCAAGAACCCAGAACCTTGCCACCATCTGCTACTGAGATGTACTTATCCCAAGGTTCAGCATGGAGTCCTCGAAGAACATTTTTGCGAGAAAAGCTGACGTTATTTTGCAGTTTTCCTTCAGCAAAGAAGCTTTCAGGAAAACCAAGCGGTAGCATCTTTTCTTTCTGGAAATTTTCCTTAAACCAGCCACGATTGTCACCATGAACTGGAATGTCGAACTCTAACAAACCTGGAATGGCATCAATCTTGTGCACTGCAAGTGTTTTGTCGAAAAAATTATCAGTCATCTAGATTTCTCCAATCAAACGGAGCAAGTATTGCCCGTATTCATTCTTCTTGAGAGGTTGCGCCAACTTCATCACATCTTCGCGGCTGATATAACCCATTCGGTAGGCAATTTCTTCTAGGTTGGCAACCTGAACATTTTGCATTCGTTGAACCGTTTCGATATATTGGGATGCTTCTAACAGACTCTCATGTGTCCCAGTATCCAACCAGGCAAAACCACGGCCCATCACCTCAACAGAAAGATCTCCACGTTTCAAATAAGCATTGTTGACATCTGTGATTTCCAACTCGCCACGAGCACTCGGTTTGATCTGTTTGGCAATCTCCACAACGTCATTGTCATAGAAATAAAGACCTGTCACTGCATAGTTAGAGCGAGGATTCTCCGGTTTTTCTTCTATGGAAATAGCATTCATGTCTGTATCAAACTCGACCACACCAAAACGCTCTGGATCCTTCACTTGGTAGCCAAAAACAGTCGCACCCTTCTCTTTCTTAGCTGCCTTTTGAAGCATTCTGCTCAAACCAGGTCCATGATAGATATTATCCCCCAAGATCAAAGCAACACTATCGTCGCCGATAAATTCTTCACCGATAAGAAAAGCCTGAGCAAGTCCGTCGGGACTAGGCTGTTCCGCATAGGAAAGCTTGATCCCAAATTCGGAACCATCCAAGAGCAGGTCCTTAAAACGGGGCAAATCCTGTGGTGTTGAGATGATCAAAATTTCCTTAATCCCTGCCAACATCAAGGTTGACAAAGGATAGTAAATCATGGGTTTATCATAAACCGGCATCAGCTGTTTTGACGCAGCTCGAGTAAGTGGGTACAGTCGGGTACCTGAACCACCCGCAAGAATAATACCTTTCATAATAGGTTTCCTTTCTGGCTAATTACCTATCCTATATTATATTTCATCTTGTCCCAAATTCCCTAAGGAATTTACTTCAATTTGGATAAGGCAGCTTTTAAATAGGCTCCGTCTCGAAGAGCAGCTCCAACTTTCCTAGCTTGTTCTGAAAGTTCCTTGTAGTCTTGAAGTGTCAAATCATCTAGTACTATTTGGAGGTCGTGTAGAGAATCAACTGCTAGACCACACTGTTTATCCAGAACAAAATGCGCAAGGGCAGACTCTTTCCAAACCACTAGAGGAAAGCCCGAAGCCAAATAAAGAGAGGCCTTGTGCGAGTTGTTAAAGCGTAGATAGTTTCCGTAAGAACCTTGGCAGGTTTCTGAGCTGTCTCCGTCCCAGACCAAACCAAAACTACCTTCAAGAGCAGCTGGGAGGTCATCTGGCATAAAGGAACCAAAGTAGCTAGTGTTTTTCAATGCACGACTTTCATCATAGCCCACTCCATACAAGTTATAGGCTGGCTGTTCTGGCAAATTATAAAGATAGCCTGATTTAGTCAAATTCAAATTCCCAGCAACTATGATAGGTTGATCTTTTTGAGGAAGAGTTTTTTCTTGGAAGTCTGGAATCAAATAATCAAAAATCTCTAGACTTACCATTTTATCAGACGGAAATCCTTGACCGGCTAAAACATTTTTCATGATATCATTATGAACGATAATCCCATCCACTGACGTTAGAGCTTTCTTCTCTTGGAAGTAATTTCTCACTTTATGACGAAATTTCACTTCTGAACCTGCTGCATGACGCAAGGTTTCAATATCATGAATCAAAAGATAGAATTTAACTCCTCTTTTTTGCGCCTGCTTGATGAGTTGTGAGATGAAAAATGTATGGTGGATAATAGGGAACTGAATCACCAATTCATCTCCAGCTTCCAACTGATCAAACACAGACTTGGTCGCACGATATTTGTGTTGTTGAGCTTTAAAGAAATTCATCTTATACCAATTCTCAACCTTGAGCTCCAACCCCTCATAACCCTCTGAGATTAGAATAATTTCCACGTCATTTCGTGCCTTACTCCCTGCATTCTTTTCGTGTGCATTATGCAGAAATGAATCCTTCAGATAATATTTCACCTTTTCTCCCCTTTATCCGTGATGTTCTTAGATACTCCCTAGTTCTTCTTCTACCACATCCAATGCACGTTCAACAGTCACGTGCATATCATAGTATTTATAATCTGCCAAGCGCCCACAGAAAATAACGCGCCCATTTTTCTCAGCTTCTGCTAGATACTGCTCATAAATTGCATTGTTTTTGGCATCATTGATTGGATAGTAAGGTTCATCTCCTCTTTTCCAATCTGCTGGATATTCTCGAGTAATAACCGTCTTGTCCTGAGTCCCAAACTCAAAATGTTTGTGTTCGATGATACGTGTATAGGGAATATCACGCTCAGTATAGTTGACTACGGCATTTCCTTGATAATTTTCTTGGTCCAAAATCTCATGCTCAAAACGGAGACTACGATACTCAAGTTCACCAAACTTATAGTCAAAGAACTGATCAATCATCCCTGTAAAGACAATCTTAGTTGCTGAAGCCTCCAAGTTCTCCCGATCAGCAAAGAAATCTGTATTAAGCTCTACTTCGATTCCTTCCAACAACTTTTCGATGATGACATTGTAACCACCAATTGGAATCCCTTGGTAACGGTCATTGAAATAATTGTTATCATAGGTCAATCGAACAGGTAAACGCTTGATGATAAAGGGTGGTAGTTCAGTAGCAGAACGCCCCCATTGCTTTTCGGTGTAGCCCTTGATTAGCTTTTCATAAACATCCGTACCAATCAACTTAATGGCTTGTTCCTCTAAATTTTTAGGCTCAACATCTTGCATGTGTGTCGTCTGCTCAGCAATCTTGTCCTTGACTTCTTGGGGTGTCTTTGTCCCCCACAAAGCATAGAAAGTGTTCATATTGAAAGGCAGATTGTAAAGATGTCCTTGATAGTTGGCAATAGGAGAATTGATATAATTGTTAAACTCCGCAAACTGATTGACATATTCCCATACCTTTTTATTAGATGTATGGAAGATATGAGCCCCATACTTGTGGACATTGATTCCTTCAACAGATTGGCAATAGATATTCCCACCAATATGTTCTCGTTTATCAATCACCTTCACCTTCTTGCCACGTTTGTTAGCTTCGTAGGCAAAGATTGCACCTGACAAGCCAGCACCGACAATCAAATAATCGTACATAAAATCTCCTTATTTCTTTAAAACACTTTTTAGTTCTTGAAAATCCAAGACACGTAAGACCAAAACCAAGCCACCGTAGACTAGGAAGCCAAGCAGAGAATAGATCAAGACATTCACAACAGACGAGAAGTGCATGAAAGCTTGTACAGAATACAAGGCGCCGTACATCAGGAGTGCTGCTAGAAGTATTTTCAGCATAGATGGAAAGATCTTGACCTCTTTTAGATACGAACGTGTAAAGTAGAGTTGGATCAGCCAGACCAAACCTTCAGTCGCAACAGATACAATTGAAGCTCCAATATAGCCCAGAGGCGGGATCAAGAGGAGATTCAAGCCCACACTAAAAACAGCTGGAATAGTTGTTGATAGCATAAATTCACGATTCTTATTGTGAGGAATCAAGATTTGAATTCCCATGATATTGGTCCAGCCAATAAAGAACATTCTAAAGACCATGATGGCAATCGCATAGCGAGCATCTTGGAAGTCTTGCCCCAGGAAAAAATTGACAAAATCTTTGTTAACAATTAAAATCCCCGCAATCATCGGGAAGATAACCAAGTTATACACTAAGAAAGACATTTCATGTAACTTGTTAACCGCCTTTTGATTACCTGATGAGAGGAGATTGGAAACCCGAGGCAACATGACACTACCTAGCGAAGTTACCAAGGTCAATAAAATATTCAATAATTTCAAGGCTTGATCATAGATCCCGACATCCTTGGTCGAAGACAAGGCACCTAACATAGTGCGATCTAGCGTGATGTAGAGCGAAATGGCAATCTGCGGTAGAAACAAGAGAATGACTGGTTTGATATGCTCTTTGGCATAGGCTATATCCAGATGCGGCTTGCGAATGTGCTCCCGAGCAGGAAGCCACATACTCAACTGCCCTAGTAGATCATAGGCAACCAAGAGGATGATATACAAGTACAAGTCGGATGGTTTCTTAACAAATAGGAATATCGAAACAACCCCTAAAAGTTTGACCATTGTGTTACGAGCTGTGATTTTTTTGAAATCTTCTAACCCTTGAAAAAGCCAAGAAATATCAAAACCACGAGACAGCAAACTAAAGCCAAGTATATAGGCAATTGGATTGTTCATCGACGGTACAAGCAAGCAGACAATGATATACAGAGTAACCGCTAAACAGGTTGAAAGGACTTGTAAACTGTAAATACCCCAGAAGGTCTTTTCAACTTCCTTACGATGGCTAGAAATTTCCTTGGTCCCATAATTCGCTACTCCCAGCGTCGCTAGTAGGATAAAATAAGTCACGATAGAGTTATAGTATCCGTAAGATCCCAAATCATCCGAAGAGAAAACTCGGGTGATATAGGGAGTTGTAATCACTGGTAGGACGATGACAAGTAACTGATAGGACAGATTGTACAAGTAATTTTTTAAAACTCTCACACGGCTTCCCCCATCTCAGATTTTTCTCCTTCAAATTCCATCGCTGGGATGGTAGCAAAAAGAAGGAACATAAAAATATTGTATGATGGACGAACCCAGAAGGCCTCAAACATACAATTGACTGTTACTAAGGCCAGGCAGGTTAACAATAAATAGTTCTTCCTACGATAGAGAGTCCAAGACTGAACCATGTATAGGCATACCAACATAACAACTGGAATCAAACCGTAAGTAAATAACATTTGTACATAAGACGAATCCACATAGTCATAGTTCAAAACCGTTTCTGTCTTTCCTCCATATCCAACAAAGGAAATTCCACGAATTCCAAATAACTGTACGCCATATTTCTTAAGCGCTTCATGTCCCAAATACAATCGCATTCCGAAAAAGTTATTCAGAGAAACATATATTGGATGAGACCAACTAAACTTGTTGGATAGATAAATCATGACCGAAGAAGCGATACCAGCCGAAAAAGGCAGTAGGGAAAATAAACGCCATTCAGTCTTGTTACGATAATAAAAGTATAGAAAAATTCCTGTTGCTGCTAAGATGGAGCCTGCATTTAAACGGGCATCACAATAATAAATAATAAAGGCCGCCAAGGCTACACCTGATAGGGTTCTCAGGAAGATAAACTTCTTTCTAAGGAGATAGGAAAGGGCAGTAAAGAGATAGAAACAATGAGAAGCAAAGTCGGTTGGATAGATAAAACCAAAAGAGTTACGTACAACCACTCCCACGGGGCGAGTTTGAACAAACTGTAAATTAGGAATAACATTGACTAACGATAGTAAAATAATAAACACTATAAAAGATAAACTCGTCCAAGTATAAATTTTAAGTATCGACTCTAAATCTGCTTTATAAAGAAAAACAATCAACAGCAAAAACATTAAACCATTTAAGTTTCCTGCCTTATAATAAACCATACTTCCAACTAAAATGAGGGTAGGTGCAAATATTAAAAAACTCAAAGAATAGCTACGAATATATAAAAAACGCACAGCTAGTAACATGATTGCAAAGAAAGGAACAAAATTAGGTATACTAGGTAATACAGGTGCTAACATTGAAGTGTTTATCATATCTATAGAAATTATCACAAATAAAACTGCTGTCACGAGCAATTTATCACGTTCTATCTTTAACATCTTCATTTTCCTTTTCTAATTTCTGAACTTTTTTCATTCAGTCGTTTATTTTTTCCACTTTTTAAAGTAATAATAGAGGCGTGGATACCTGCTAATCAAGACATAGAGAATCTTACGTTTCTTACTAACTCTAGCATTCTTCAAGACAAGAGGCAAATAGGGTCTCGTCTTCTCCTGAAGTCGCTTGAACTCTGCTGGATCTCCGTCACGAATCATCGTAAAGATAAGAAGACTTCCTGTAAAGAAGCGAGAAATAATGGCTGCTTGGAGTTCCGAATTCTCAGGATAGGTTGCATTCACAACCTCTTTTAAATGATCGATTGCTTCATAAAACTCATATTGTTTAGGCGTGAAGGCCGAGGCAGTAATGCTACCCGGTCTATGGTAATAATGGTAAATCGGAAGATGAAACAAGGCCACAGATTGGGCTTGGTTGAGATGCTCACTGATGACATAGAGGTCTTCGTAGATGCGCCCCTTGGGGAAGGGAGCTTTCTCCAGAAGTTCTTTCCGATAGAGTTTCCCGCAAGCAGAGACCGTCACAAGGTCTCCGTAGAGCATCTCAGTCAGAGCCTTCGCCTTATCATAGACTTTAACCTGGTCTAGATCAATCTGATCCAAGTGAAAATTCTGATAACGATGATAGTAGGCTGTCGGCTCTACTTTACCACTAACCATATCTGCTTGGGTCCGACCTTGTAGCTCTGCTAACAGTTCCAAGGCGTAAGGTTCTAAATAGTCGTCCGGATCTAGGAAGGTGATCCAGTCACCCTTGGCTTTCAAAACCCCATAGTTGCGAGCATCAGATAAACCACCGTTGACCTTGTGGTAGCTAGTCACCCAATCATACTGCTGGGCATACTGGTCACACAAGAGACCTGATCCATCACTCGATCCATCATCGACCAAGAGGACTTCCATATCCTTGTAAGTCTGATTTTCTAAACTCTCCATGGCATAATGAAGGTAGTCCTCCACATTGTAAACAGGCACAATTACCGAAATCATCTTTTCTTCCTCTTACTTAGTTTTACTGTTTAAATCTCAAATGAACTTTTATCTGGAAGCAGTTGGTCCATAGCCTTGACGAAGTCTGCCATCACCTGTTCCTCATCTTGAACGTTGTGTCCGTCATTGATACACATAATTTGGTATTTACCAGAATTCAGTAGCTTCCAAAAATCTGGTCCGGCATTATCCAAAGAAAAGAGTCCCCCTAACTTAGGATTTCCGATAGCGTATTGACCACTAGCGATCTGCCAATATTTAAAGAGCCAAACATTGGTATCAGAGGGACTTCTGAAGCGACTCGCTGAGGTTGTCTCCAAAACTGCTTTTTCCTTTTCCCATACCAAGTCCATTGTTGATTTTAGTAGAGGATAGGGCAGATGACTCTCCCAGAAACCACAGATAAACTTAGTAGTTCCATATAGTAGGGTTTTGATAATTTGTTTAATTCCATGCTTAAAGGAAAGAAATTGTCCATTCCTAAAAATTTCTTCCTTTGTAAAATGGCTAGTGATAATTCCCATATCATTCATTTGGAAATGACCAGTTCCATATCTCTCCGTTGTAATAGGAGCTAAAGCTGTAACATACTTTGGCAAACCATCTTCCGAGAAAAAGTCTATCGGCTCAACTGGAGCCGTCAAATACATATCATCATTAAAAAAGACAAAGTGCTCAGAGAGTCCAGGGATTCGATGGATATTGCTTTCAATAGGATTAGCAGAAAAAACTGGTAGATAGTCATTACAGATAATCTCTGTATGATCTACCAAGACCAATTTTTCACTGTTTAACTCTAACCAGCTTGGCTTTTGCTGGTCAGTCACAAGGTAGATCTTATTGACCCAAGGAGCAAATTTTTCCACACCTCTAAACCAGTACTTAAAAGTTCCCCATTCACGATAGGATTTCTCTGAGTTCATACCCTCTTTAAAAGTGTTTATTGAGCCATCGTATTGGGCTTTCTTTTCTCTCCAAACCAAATCATTCCCATCAACCCATGCGACAACAAAATCAATCTTTTCTACCATTCAGTCTCTCCTATTTAAAAATTCAATAGTCTATCCATCAATTTTATAGAGGTATATTGTTCAAAGTATAGTGCCTTTGCTTTATCAACTTTTTGAATAATATCATCAACCATAGGATTGAAATGTTCCATTAGCTGTGCTAGTGCCTCAAAATCCCCTGAAGGATAAAAAGTCACCAGAGATTCATCAACATAATCTCGAACAGAGGGAATATCATTCACAATGATAGGAACTCCTAGAGACATTGCTTGAAGCATAACCATATGACCAGCGGATAAATCAATATCTTTTAACGATAGGACAAGGAAATCGGACTTAGCTAATACATCTCCAAAGGTTTCTACTACTACATCAGATAAAACTTGAATGTTTGAACCATGCGTAGGAACTCTCCATGGCTGAGTTGCAATCACACACGGCATTGAAAGGGTTGAAGTCTCCACTGCCTTGACTAAAGTCTCATAATCTCGGTTACTACCTCCACCTGAAAAGATATACTTAGTTGGTAAAGAACCTTGATAAGTTAGTTGATTATCATAATCTAAGCCGTAATGAATAAATTTAAATTTCTCCTGAAATTCTGGAAAGAGTTCCGAATAATAATGAATTTCTTTTGAACCATAGACTATGATATTACTGATATTCTGGAAAGACTTTTTCACAAGTTGCTTTCGTAAATAATAATAGATTTTATTTTTCTTATTCTCAAACAAAAACCCTGCTAATGTAATTTCCTTGCCACTTTTATTTAAAATTCCTAAAAAGATACCTACAAGAGGATTTACACAAATAATTTTCTTGACATCATATTTTATGAATTTCCGAGCATAATCATAGGACATTTTCCACATTAAAAAATGATACAAAGCACTACCGATGTATTTGAAATTACGTACTCTTCTTATAAGTGGACTTTCATAGTTGGTATAAACTACTCGGCTCCCGCCATGAAGAGATTGGTAATACTCTTCATTCTTTTTTTGTAGCTCACTGTCTAAAATGATTAAATTTTCCATTATACCCCTTATTGTAAATTATCATAAAATTCCGAGAAGTTCTTGATGTAACTCTCCAAAGAAAACAGCTCTTTTTGTCTCTGATATCCTACTCGCCCAAATTTTTCTCTTTTTTCAGAACTATCTAGTAAGAGAGAAATGGCATTAGACAGTTCTTGAGGAGAATTTGGTTTGACTAAGCAACCACTTTTGTCATCTACTACCATTTCAGCTATTCCCCCATTGTTATAACCAACAACTGGTTTTGAACAAGCCATGGCTTCTAGGACTACTGTAGGTAGGGAATCAGGTTTTATACTTGGTAAGACAAAGATATCAAACATATTATAAAGTTCAGAAGTCTTATCGTAGTAATCAATACGATGAATTTGTGACACAACAGATGAAGAAGCTATTCTCTTATCTAGTTCATCTAAGCGCCATTCTTCACCAGGAAAAACACCTCCAGCCAGGAAAGCCACCGCTTGCTCATTCTTTTCCAAAAGTGGCTCGACTGCTTCTATGAAATCATTTTGTCCTTTAATAGCATTGACCCGACCAATCATGCCAATCACAAGTGCATCTTGCGCAATGTCAAATTTTTCACGAATAGAAGACGCATCCATTGGATAATAGACAGCATTATCGACACCGTTATAAATCACTTCCACTTGGCTATCTTTGATAAAGGGAGACTGCTTGATATGATTAGCGACCGCTTGGGACACCGTCACAATCTTGTCTGCATATCGTCCCATGAGCATATTGATAAAGTCAGAAATAGCTTTGGGTTTGACGATAATCTCATGAACATGCCAAATCAAAGGCAGCTTGAGCTTGCGTTTCAAATAGATGCCCTCCAAAACAGCCGCTGTATTATTGTGAACCATATCTATACTGTGTTCTCGAGCATAGAGGGCGATTTGCTTAGCATAGAAATTATAAGAGCGAATATAGTCGGCAATGCCTTTAGGATTAAAGTATTTTCTACGTAAAATCGGATAATCCAACACGCTGACCTTAGCTCCAACTTGGCGCAAAGCCTCGACTAAAACACCGTCATTTGGCAAGATGACGTGAGCTTCAAATTCTTTGGAATCCAATCCTTTTATCAATTCCAATAAAACCTTATCTGCTCCATACATTTCTGCACCAGCATGCAAGTATAAAATCCGTTTCATTCCCTATCCTTTAAACACTTCTTCATAATCTGACACAATCTTTTCCCATGTGAAAGCTGTGATAATTCTTTGGCTTGACTTGAAATCCAAGTCAGCTATCACTACCTGATCAAATCCCTCTACTTCCTCAATGACGCGTGCCAACTCATCTTTTTTCCAATAAATGGCCCCGTCTTCACCAACCTCACGGTTAAAACCAACATCTAGCAACAAATTTAGTTTTGTGGATGCTAAAGCTTCCAGTAGAGAAGGGTTGGTTCCTCCAACCTCATGCCCATGTAAATAGGCAAAGGCATTTTCACGGATGTACTTGAGCAACTCTTGGTCATAGACAGTACCGACAAATTTGACCCTAGGATCTTTGTCAAAACCAGTATCCCGTAACAACTGGTCGTAAAATTTATTCTGCTCCACATTTGTGATGAGAACAAAGTCCTTTTTGGACTTGGACTTGATAAATTCACGAATCATGGCTTCGTAGTTATTTTCAGGAACAAATCGTCCCACTACTAGATAATAGCCATTTTCGCTAACTTCTTTTTCCTTATACCAATCTCGAACTTTGGCATCTTCTGCTTTCAGGATTGAAGGAGCTGTATCTGTCCCATAGGCAATATAGGTGGTCTTTGGTTGGTACTGCTTATAATCCTCTTGGATATATTTTTCAATGTTTTTACTGTCACAGACCAGTAAATCTGCATGTTTGACCATGAGCTGCTCTGAAAATTTCCAGTACTTACGAACTGGAAGGCTCCATTTTGCTCGCAACCATTCATGACCATCAGGATTCACCAGCAAAGAGCCACCAATCGCACGAATTTTTTTCTTAAGTCCAGAAATAAAAGGACCGATGCGACAAGCTAGAATGTAAAAAATGGGAGCCTCGTCCTTGTTTTCCTTAGCCAATTCAATAGCCTTGTTGACCGCTGCAATATCGTAAGCGATGGCGCGGGCCGGGCCGATATTGGGTACATCGATGTTGAAGCAAATGGCTCCATTGTGCTCAAACTGGTCTTCCGTAATGCCAGACTTAGCAGAATTTTCACGCATACAAGCAACATAGTATTGTATGTTGCTGTCTTTTTGATATTCGGTTAATTTTTCAACAAAGGTTTCAAATCCTCCATACTTAGCAGGAATCCCCTTTGAACCAATAATATAAACTGACTGTTTCATTTCTCTCCTAACAGGACTGAAGGGCAGAAATTACTTCGCCCCATCTCTCATAAATACAACTTTAACGGTCTTTAACAATATTTCAATATCTTTCCAAATAGTCCAATCATCAATATAGGCCACATCTAATTTGACAACTTCATTGAAATCCTTGATCTCACTTCGCCCGCTGACTTGCCACAAGCCTGTTATCCCAGGTTTAAAACTCAATCGACGTTTCTGTTCAGGAGTATATTTCTCATACTCATCAACTGTTGGGGGACGGGTCCCTACTAGACTCATATCTCCCATTAAAACATTCCAAAACTGTGGCAACTCATCTAGGCTGGTCTTACGAATAAAGCGACCAATGGGAGTGATACGAGGATCATCATCAACCTTAAACATACCACCTTGCATGGTATTTTGAGCTAAAAGTTCTTGTTTGCGCATTTCAGCATTCACACACATGGATCTAAATTTATAGAAAGTGAAATGTCGACCATTTTTTCCAATACGCGTTTGAGAAAAAATCGCTGGCCCACCATCTTGTCGAATCATTGGAACCAAAACAATGCTCACCAAACCACAAATAATCAATCCGACAATCGAACCGACAATATCAATGAAACGTTTAGCAATGACATGACTCGTCTTATAAAATTTTGTAGAAAACGTGATAACATTCAGCCCTGCCATCCCACGAATCTTTTTATCACTACCTAGATAGTTATTAAAAGCATTCAGGTTAACTGTCACGTCAATTCCCATTGTCTCAAAAAGTGAGATAAACTCCCCGATGTCATACTCTTCACTTGGTAGATTGATAAAAACCTCATCGACAACTTCATGAGTAGCAAAGTCTAAGATGTTCTCAGCAGGTACAACGGTTAAGGTTTGATGCTGGAAATCAGGCTGGTCTAAAACACTGACCGCCACCAAATTCCAAAAAATTTCTCCCGACTCTATCAGCCTATCGATGACTTTTTCAACCCTAGAGGTAGCTGTTATCAAGAATATCTTCTTACTCCCCTTGAGATTTGGAAAGATGCTTTTTCTATAGCGTTTAATGCATAGATTCAACAAATACAACAGAATAGAGTGTATTGTCAAAAAATAAATCATTCCTCGTCTAGAGATACTAAAACGATCTTCTAAGAAAAAATTCGAAATACTGATAGCTAAAGCAAAGAACACGATATACTTTGTCGTGTTGATAAACTCTGCTAAATAACCCCTTTTAAAAAAATCATGCCCATAATCACTGATATAAAACACAAAAAAATGAAGAATGAACAAGATAATAACCGAAGTATTTACAATCTCTGTTTCCTTAACAAAACTAAGTAAATAAGCTAATAAAATGACAAGAAAACTCTGGATTGCCGCCAAAGTAATCTTCAATCCCTTTTCTTCCATAATCTATTCCCTAAGCTAACTCTTACTTTTTTCCATAGGAGCCATAAGCCCCATATGATCCATACTTCTCAACTGAAGTATTGAGTTTATTAAGCACAATTCCTAAGAATGGTTTGCTTGTTTGTTCGAGTTGTTCTTTAGCTTTTTGGACATCACGACGATTTGTTTCACCAGCCGCAGTTACTAAAACAGAAGCGTCACACTGCTGCGTGATAATCGCCGCATCGATAACAACTCCAATCGGAGCAGTATCTACAACGATGTAGTCAAAGTACTTGCGTAAGGTGTCAATCATGGTCGCAAAATTTTCACTTTGCAACAAAGCTGTTGGGTTTGGTGATACAGAACCCGCTTGAATGACAAACAAATTTTCAACATTGGTTTCACATAAACCTTGTGATAGGTCTGTTGTGCCTGACAAGAACTCTGTTAGGCCTGTAATCTTTTCCCGTGATTTAAAGACACCTGACATGACTGAATTACGGATATCCGCATCAATCAACAGTGTCTTATAGCCCGCACGCGCGAAAGCCCAAGCAATATTGGTAGAAGTTGTTGATTTTCCTTCTCCTGGTTTGACAGAGGTAATGGAAATCACTTTCAAGTTATTCCCACTCAATTGAATATTGGTGCGAAGGGCATTGTAGTATTCTTCTGCTTTTCTTGCCAAATCTAATTTTTTTTGTGCAATTTCTAACGTTGGCATTTTTCTCTCCTATTTTAATTTATCCAAATTTGGAACTACTCCCAATAGTGCAATTTGCATCACGTCCTCAATATCTTCTGGACGTTTCACTCGTGTATCTAAGAGCTCAACTAGGAGAACTGCGACAACCATCACAACCGCCCCCGCAAGGAATCCAACCATGGTATTGCGACGAATATTTGGTGAAGATGGCGATGTTGCAGGGCGTGCTTCTTCAAGTGTTGTCACATCCGAAACGCGAGTGACGCTGATGATCTTTTGAGCCGCAACCTCTCTCAAAGAGTTGGCGATACGGCTAGCTTCCTCAGGTGCACGGTCTGTAACAGAAATCGATACAATACGCGTATCCACTGGAACTGTTACCTTGATTTTACTAGCTAGACCTTTTGGAGGAAGTTCTAGTTTCAAATCAGTCGCAACCTTCTCTAAAACGTCTTGCGAGAGAATGATTTCGCGATAGTCTTTTACCAAGTAAGATCCTGCTTGCAAGTCTTGGTTAGTCAAGCCAGGCTTATCTCCCTGATTACGATTGACCACATAAATTCGGGTCGTACTCGTAAACTCCGGCTTCACAATAAAACTACTGTAGGCAAATGCTACTGTCCCTGTCACGAATGCTACCAAAGCAATTAAAAATTTTCGTTTCCAAAGGATTTTAAGCAAGTGAAATACATCGATTTCCATCATATTTTGTTCTTTCATTTTTTCTCCTAAATCAATTGATCCATTATTATTTTTCGGGGATTATCCTTAAAAAGTTCCTTAGCCTTATCTTCACTGTATTTTTTAGCAATGATATCATAGGCTTCCTCCATATGAGGAGGTCTGTGATCCAAGTTGTGCATATCACTTGCTATCACGTGAACCAGATCTCGTTCCAAGAAATACTGGGCTCTCTTTTTCATAAATTTATAGGTTTCTCCGAAGAGTTTTGGTTTCAAAACATGAGAACTATTAACCTGGGTATAACATCCCATATCAATCAGCTCTCGCACGCGCTTTTCATTGTTTTCTAAAGCATCGTAACGTTCAATGTGGGCAATGACGGGTGTAATGCCTAGCATTAGAATATCACTCAATCCCTTATGCATATCCCGATAGGCTGTATTCATACTAAACTCAATCAAAGCATAGCGGCTATCGTTGAGGGTTGGGATTAATTTCTTTTCTAACTTCTCAACAACATCTGGCGTATAGTAGATTTCTGCCCCATAGGCAATGATTAAGTCATCCGCAACTTCCTTAGCTATTTCTCGCACCTTCAAAAAGTTAGTTGCGACTTTTTCTTCAGGAGTTTCGAACATTCCTTTTCGTCTATGCGAAGTGGAAACAATTGTCCTCACTCCTTGACTGTAAGCCTCTCTAAGAAGTTTTTTACTTTCCTCTATCGACTTTGGACCATCGTCCACATCAAAAACGATGTGCGAATGGATATCTATCATGCTACTTGCCCTCCATCACATCATTGATAGCAGCTTTGACAGCGGCCAAGCTACTTTCATCAATTTCCATCATGTAGAGGTTGCTATCAGGCATAGCGTATGAAGGAAGATCCGTGCGTCCAGTTCCCTTCAAGTCTTGAGAGTTGACTTTGTAGTTCCCACCACTCTCCAATTGAGTATTAACCAGATCCATCATGGTTTCCAAAGGCATATTGGTCTGAAGAGAATCTTGCAATCCTTGGATGATATTGTCATAGTTCTTCAAAGCTTCGGTTGAAGTTAATTTCTGAATAACAGCTACAATAACCTTTTGTTGGTTTCGACCACGGTCACGATCTCCATCTGCTAGAGAGTAGCGCTCACGAACAAAACCAAGAGCCTGCTCAGAGTCTAGATGGACATTCCCAACGGGGAAATGATACTTGCCATGTAAAGAAGTGAAATCCTGATCATTATAGACATCAACACCACCTAGAAGGTCAATCAATTTCAAGAAAGAAGTGAAGTTCAAGCGCACATAATAGTTAATATCCACTCCATAGAGATTTTCCAAGGTATGAATCGACGAGTCCACTCCATAAATACCAGCGTGGGTCAATTTATCCTTTTGATTATTCCCCCCATCCGCAATCGGAACATAGGAATCTCGAGGCGTTGTAGTCAGAAGGATTTTCTTGGTATCTCGGTTCACAGTCATTAGAATATTCACATCTGAACGCGAAACGGAACTAATCGGACCATAGGTATCAATACCACTCACATAAATATTGAAAGCTTTATTCTTCGATACCTTTGGTGCCGCAACATCCTTAGTTAATTGTTTTGTATAGATTTTTTTGATTTTTGAAGCATAATCTGGATACTCTGCTTCAATGATATTTTCAAAGACACTATTTAAGACAATTGCTTTCGTTTCGCCAGAAAGCAGACTCTTATAAGCTGCTAGATAAGAAGCACTCTGTTCAACTGTCAAGTCTTTACTCTGTGTCGTCTTAATATCCGCCACCAACTTTTGGATATTGTCATTATCTGTTTCAGTTGGACCTGTTACACTCTCTAACTGAGTCACATTATTGATTTCACTATCTTTCAAAACGACCACACTCATCGAATACTCTGAGTAGTTTGAGGTCGCATTGATATGATTGGTAAAACCGACAAACTGCTGCAAAGCATAGAGAGAAACCGAGCTAACTACGATAGCAACTGTCAAAAAGAAAACCGTAAACTTCTCGGCTTTTTTATACACTATCAGAAGGATTGCAATTACAGCAGAAATAAAAATAAGAACCGCAGTAAGGATATTGAGGTACCGAAAAGCTAAGATATTATGTTTAAAAATTAAGAACAGCAAAAAACCACTCAATAATAAATAAATGGTTGATAAAACTATATTAATATTTCGTTTTACATTCCCTAAACGAGCTCTCTTTGAACGTCTACTCATGATAATCCCCTATACACGTTAATAGTTATAAATATTATATCACAATCATGATGGAAATTCCATCCATCCTTGCTATTTTCAGCGTTTTCATTCGCTTTTGTTCTCTTAAGTTGCTCTAAAATATGAGCAAAGTTCCGAATGCCATTCTACACAAAAAGACAAGGCGCTCAGGGGCAACCTTGTCTGTGATCTTATTTTACGTGGTTTTCAAACTCTTTCTGGCTCTTTTCGATAGCCTTTTTACTTTCTTCTTCCCACTTAGCCTTGGCTTCATCAAATTGTTTCTTGGTAACAGGGTCTTTTTGTAATCTCATGTACTTATAATTATTTCCGTCACCCTTGATACCTACTAGGGAGTAGGCACGTGTAAACGGAGTTACTTTGGTTACAGAGGCTGTACCGCCATTTGACATAGCAGACATGACTAGAGAATTGTCAATCATCCAAGCTTGAGCTTCAGCGTATTTTTCATAGCGCTTAGCGACATCTTTGTTCTCAGCATCTGCTTCTTTCAGGAGTTGTGTATAGGTATCGAGCCCCAAACTCTTAATGAGCTCTTGGTCTTCCTTGGCATCAAGACCAAAAATCTTGAGATAGAAGCCAGTTTCAGCATTGAAGGGATCTAGATAAGTTGATGGATCCTGGTAATCACCAACCCAACCATCAAAGTTTAGGTCGTAGTCACGAGCTGCTGGATTTGGTGCTAAGAAAGCAACATTTCCAAAGTCATCTGTAGAAAGCTGTTGAACATCAATGACGATATTGTCAGAACCTAGTACTGTTTCAAGGGTTTGTTTAACCGAATTCATACCAGAGACCGCATTTTTATTTGTCTGATCAACAGGGACATCCAAATGGATTGGGAAAGTCACGCCTTGGGCTTCCAATTCCTTTTTAGCTTCTGCAAGTTTTGCTTGGGCCTTTTCCTTGTTGAAGTAGGCATCTTGAGCGTCTGCCAAATTGATACCTGACCACTCAGTTCCGTAGTTCACAAGCTTAGAAGCTGTTACTTCTCCAAAGGTCTTATCTCCCACCTGGACAAATGTTGGGGGAACCAGAGTATTACGAAGGGTTTTGCTCGCTGCTTCTTCACCGTTAGATTGAGCAGAGTAGGCTGTTCGATCAATACCAAAGTTGATAGCTTGACGGAAATTTTTATTTAAGATAGCTGTTTGAGCTGATTTCTTTTGTTCATCTGTTGTTTTAGCGGTATGATTATAGGTTTTGCGGTTGACGTTAAAGTTAAAGTACCAAGATGTCTTGTCTTGTAAGCTATAGACGATATTGTCTTGGTATTTTTCTTTTGTCTTAGCATAGTTCGAACTATTTGGATAGACTCCCGCAATCGAGTAAGCACCACTTTCAAAGTTTCGAATGGTCATCTCCTGATCTGACCCATCAAAGTAGGCTAACTTAACTTTTTCAATGGTTACTTTATCATGGTCATAATAGTGTGGATTCTTCACATATTCGATCGAAGATTTTGATGTGAAATCTTTTAACAGATATGGACCGTTATAAAGGATGCTGTCTGGTGTCAAGGTACCAAAATCTTTATCCTTTGATTTCAAGAACTCTTCGTTGACTGGGAAAAGAATACTATTGGTTGTCTTTGAATTCCAATACGGTTCTGGTCGAGTCAAAGTGTACTCGACTGTGTAATCATCCAAGGCTTTGACACCAACAGTTGAAAAGTCATTAGTCACACCCGTCACATAATCATTCAATCCCTTGATTGAATTTTGGATCAGATCCATGGCTTGCCCCTTGTTGTCAGCGGCATATTTGATCCCAGCGACAAAATCCTGAGCTTTGACTGAAGCATATTCCTCACCATCAGCCGTATACCACTTGGCATCTTTTCTAAGCTTGTAAGTATAGGTCAAACCATCTGATGAAACAGACCAATCCTCCGCAAGAGCAGGTACGAGGTTCCCATAGCTGTCATTTTCTAATAAACCATCTACAAGATTGGTAATAACGGCAGTGTTATCTGCATAATAATCTAGGAGATAGTTAAAAGTTGTTGGATTCGCACTAAATGTTGATGAATAAGTGCTAGTATCTGTGTTGGACTGTCCACATGCAGAGAGCAAAATCCCTGTCGCTAAGACAAGACCTGTCCCGATTAGTCTTTTTTTCAGTTTGATCATCATTCACTCCTTTATGTCAGTTTTTATAACATAACCATATTTTATCAAATTTATTCAAAAATGTAAAGTTACTGCCTTTATGATAACTGGTGTCTAAAACAAAAAAGGGAGCACAGTTTCCTGCAACTTCCTTTTCTATTTATAGATTACTTGACGTGTTTTTCAAGTTCTTTTTGGTATTTGGCATTTGTCTCGATTTTTTCTTGTTGCCATTTCTTGAAGGCTTCTTCGTATTCTTTTGCAGTCACAACGTCATTTTGCAACTCCAATCCTTTGAATACAAATGGGTCTCCCTTGATTCCGACTTGAGAGTAAGCTTTTGTAAATGGTACAGTACGGCTAACCGTTGGAGAACCACCTGAAGAAGCAACTGGGATTAAGAGCGAGCTGTCTGACACCCAAGCTTGAGCTTTAGCATATTTTTCATAACGCTTATTAAGGTCGCTGGTTTCAGCTGCAGCGTCATCCAAGAGTTTCTTGTATTCGTCCAGTCCAACTTGAGCCATCACTTCTGGATCTTGTCCGCGCTTAATCCCCAAGTGTTTAAGGGCAGAACCCTTCTTGGCATCAAGAATGTTTAGGTAGGTAGCTGGGTCTTGATAGTCTGGTCCCCAACCAGTTCCGTTCAAATCATAGTCTTTTTGAGATGGCACCTTGGCTTGAGACGTAATGCTCATCTTTTCATTATCGGTCATTTGAAGGACATCGACAATGACATTTTCAGTACCAAGTGATGATTCGATTGACTGCTTGAGTGAATTGGTTTGTTGAACCGCGATTACATCTGTTTGTTCAACGGGGATATCCAAATGGATTGGGAATGTAACACCCTTGGCTTGCAATTCTTCCTTGGCTTTAGCAAAGGCTGCCTTAGCTTTTTCAGGACTGTAAATCGTATCCTTGCCATCTGTAAGGGCTACATCTTTCCACTGGTCTCCATATGAAACGAGCTCTGCCTGTGCCAACTCTCCAAAGGTTTTTTCACCCACTTGAACGTAGTCATGAGGCACTAGGCTGTTACGGATAATCTTGTTCGCACCTTCTTCACCATTCAACTGAGCAGTATAAGAATGACGGTCAAGGGCAAAGTTTAGCGCCTGGCGGAAGTTCTTGTTGAGAAGAGCTTCTTTCGTTGAAGTTTTTTGAGCCTCGTCTGTTTTGGCTGTTTTATTATAAGATTGGCGGTTTACGTTAACAGTGAGGTAGTAGCTTGTCGCTTCTTGTGGACTGTAAACAATCTTATCTCCGTACTCTTGTTTAGTTGACTCAAAATTTGAACTTGTTGGGAAGAGACGAGCTGTTGTATAGGCACCTTGTGTAAAGCTACGAATCAAAGATTCTTGGTCTGATCCATCGTAGAAAGTTAGTTTAATATTGTCAATCTTGACATTGTCCTTATCCCAGTAGTTTGGATTCTTTTCATATTCGATGACTGATTTTGAAGTCAATGATTTCAAGAAATAAGGACCATTATATAGGATACCTGATGGGGTTGGTGCACCATAGTCGCTCCCTTTAGAATTCAAAAATTCTTCATTAACTGGCAGCATGGTTGCAGTTGTGACCTTAGAGTTCCAGAAACTTTCTGGTTTGTTGAGCGTGTATTCTACCGTGTAATCATCAACAGCCTTAACTCCTACGGTAGAGAAATCATTGCTCTCACCACTAACATACTCTGCCAAACCTTTGATAGAATCCTGAATCAAAGAAAGACCATCTGATTTTCCGTCAGCAGCATGTTTAAGCCCAGTAACAAAGTCTTTGGCCTTAACTTCAGCGTATTCTTCTCCATCAGAAGTATACCATTTTACACCCTTACGAAGTTTGTAGGTGTAAGTCAAACCATCCTTTGAAACAGACCAGTCTTCTGCAAGTGATGGAATTAAGTTCCCATACTTATCATTTTCCAAAAGACCATCAACAACGTTTGCTATAACGTCAGAGGTTGAGCTCTTGCTCGTCACACTATAATCCAAAGAAGATGGATCCATAGCGTAGACATAAGAGAAAGTCTTGGGAGCATCCGCTTTCTTTTCACTTTGCCCACAAGCAGTTAACAGTAGGGCTGCACTCAAAACAGCACCTGCTCCTAAGAGCCACTTTTTCGATTTCATAAGTAATCTCCTTAAAGATAGTGTTTTCACCATTATACCCTATTTTTTCATAAAAGCAAGAACTTTCGCCAGATTTTTTAGAAAATTCTAACAAATATTTTTTAAAGGTTTTTCTATATATTTTTCAACAAAAGAACCCCAAGCATCAAATGCTTGAGGTTCACTTATTTTAATCCGTTAGTTCCACACAGAAGGCATCCCATGGTGCTAAGGTTTGTTTTTCAACTGCTTCTTTAGCAGTAGTGTTTTCAATCAAGATTGACTTAATTTTTCCTTCTACTGAAAAGGTTTGGTTTTCATTGGACAAGTTAGCCACAACTAAGAAACGACGGTCACCGTCCTTACGGATATAGGCAAAGATCTTGTCAGCTGTATCAAGCAATTCAAAATCAGCTCGAATCAGCCAGCTGTTCTCCTTACGGATTTGAACCAACTTCTGATAGGTATAGAAAATAGAATCTGGATTTGCCAGTGCTTCTTGAACGTTGATTTCTTCGTAGTTTGGATTAACTGCCAACCAAGGTTGACCTGTTGAGAAGCCAGCGTTGTTGCTCTCGTCCCATTGCATCGGGGTACGGGCATTATCACGTCCGATGACACGGATACTGTCCATAATTTCCTCGAGCGGAACACCTTTTTCAAGAGCTTCACGCGCATAGTTGAGGGATTCAATATCTTCTACTTGGTCCAGTGTTTCAAAAGGATAGTTGGTCATTCCAATCTCTTCACCCTGATAGATATAAGGCGTCCCTCTCATGAGATGAAGCAAAATCGCAAAGGCTTTAGCAGATTTTTCACGGTATTCTTGCTCATTTCCCCAGATAGAGACGATGCGAGGAAGGTCATGATTGTTCCAGAAGAGGGAATTCCAGCCGTCTTCAACTCCTAACTCTGTCTGCCATTTGTTGAAGATTTCTTTCAACTTCCCTACATTTAACTCTTTTTGGTAGTGCCACTTAGGTTGCCCTTCTTGATATTGAAGACAGATGTGTTCAAACTGGAAGACCATAGACAATTCTTGTCCCTTTGGATCAGAGTAGAATTTGGCAATCTCTGGCGTTGCCCCCCAGGTCTCCCCTACTGTCAAGAGATCCTTATCTCCAAAGGTCGCCTGATTCATTTCCTTGAGATAGGGATGGAGCATAGGACCGTTATTGACTACTTTCCCATCAGGAATTTTCCCAATCATGTCAATGACATCCATACGGAAACCGCCAATGCCTTTATCAATCCAGAAGTTCATCATCTCGTAAATTTTCTGGCGCAGTTTTTCATTCTCCCAGTTGAGATCAGGCTGTTTCTTGCTGAAAAAGTGAAGATAGTATTGACCTGATTTTTCATCGTATTCCCAAGCAGACCCACTAAAGATAGACTCCAAATCATTGGGCTCATCCCGCCAGATATAGTAGTCTCGCTCGGGGCTGTCAGGATTTTCACAGGCCTCGACAAACCAGGCGTGTTCATCTGAGGTATGATTGACCACCAAGTCCATGATAATTCGAATGCCACGCTTCTTAGCTTCTGCGATGAGTTGGTCCATGTCCTCCATAGTCCCGAAAATAGCTGCAATCGCTTGATAATCAGCAATATCGTAGCCATTATCATCCATCGGACTGTCATAAACAGGAGAAAGCCAAATAGCTGTAATCCCTAACTTAGCTAGGTAGTCCAACTTACTAGTAATTCCTGGCAAATCGCCAATTCCGTCTCCATTGCTGTCCATAAAACTCTTTGGATAGACTTGATAGACCACGGCATTATGCCACCATTTTTCTTGCATCTTCTTACCTCATTATTTTAATAATCTATAGTCTATGATAGCGCTTTTTAAAACTTAGTGCAAGCGTTTGCCTAATCTTTTTGATTTCTTTTTTAGCTCCATAGTTTCCTAACTCCCAATTTTTTATTATAATAGAGGTCAGAGGTAAAAAAATGAAAAAACAAGCTTTTAGTTCTGAACAATATTTGAATCTACAGCGCGACCACATTTTGGAGCGCATTAACCAATTTGACGGCAAGCTCTACTTGGAGTTTGGTGGCAAAATGTTGGAAGATTTCCACGCTGCTCGTGTACTACCTGGCTATGAACCTGACAACAAGATCAAGCTCTTGCAAGAATTGAAAGAGCAGGTTGAAGTTGTGATCGCCATTAACGCAAGCAACATCGAGCATTCCAAAGCGCGTGGCGACCTAGGCATTTCTTATGACCAAGAAGTTCTTCGTTTGATTGATAAATTCAATGAATTAGGAATTTTTGTTGGTTCCGTTGTCATCACACAATACGCTGGCCAACCCGCTGCAGATGCCTTCCGCAACCAGTTAGATAAAAACGGGATTGATTCCTATCTTCATTATCCAATCAAAGGATACCCGACGGATATGGATCACATTATTTCTCCCGAAGGCATGGGGAAAAACGACTACATCAAAACCAGTCGCAACTTGATCGTCGTAACAGCTCCTGGACCTGGTTCTGGAAAATTGGCCACTTGTATGTCCAATATGTACCACGACCAACTTAATGGCATCAAGTCTGGTTACGCTAAGTTTGAAACCTTCCCAGTTTGGAATCTTCCCCTTCATCATCCGGTCAACTTGGCCTACGAGGCTGCAACCGCAGACCTTGATGATGTCAACATGATTGACCCCTTCCATCTTCAAACTTACGGAGAAACTACTGTCAATTACAACCGTGATATCGAAATCTTCCCAGTACTCAAACGTATGTTGGAACGCATTCTCGGTGAATCTCCATACGCTTCACCAACAGACATGGGTGTCAACATGGTTGGTTTCGCTATTACAGATGATGAAGCTGCTGTCGAAGCTTCTAAACAAGAAATCATCCGTCGCTACTATCAAACTGTTCTTGATTTTAAAGCTGAAAAAGTCGGAGAAACTGCTGTCAAGAAGATTGAACTTCTCATGAACGACCTCGGCATCATACCTGCAGACCGTAAGGTTGCTGTCGCTGCACGCCAAAAAGCAGAAGAAACTGGTGGCCCTGCCCTAGCCCTTGAATTGCCAAATGGGGAAATCGTGACTGGTAAAAACTCTGAACTCTTTGGTCCTACAGCTGCTGCCTTGATCAATGCCATCAAAAAATCAGCTAACATCGCTAAGGAAGTGAAACTCATCGAGCCTGAAGTCGTCAAACCAATTCAAGGTCTTAAAATCAATCATCTCGGTAGTCGCAATCCTCGCCTCCACTCAAATGAAATCCTGATTGCACTTGCAATCACAGCTATGGAAAATCCTGATGCTGCGCGTGCCATGGAAGAACTTGGGAATCTCAAAGGAAGCGAAGCTCACTCAACCATCATCTTGACCGATGAAGACAAGAATGTCCTTCGCAAACTAGGCATCAACGTAACCTTTGATCCATACTACCAATACGATCGCTTGTATCGTAAATAAATAAACAAAGCTGGACAAAAACTCCATTTGAGAGAAAAATCCAGTAAATCTTTACATAATAAAAAAAAATCAAACGCATAATATCAAGTCTTTTGAACACTTGGTATTATGCGTTTTTATGATTTTCCATTCTCATTTATTTCAATGAAATTGTCAACTCGACAGAGGCTCCTCCTTGGTCTAGATTGAGCAGGGTCAGACGACCACCGTGCAAGAGAGCTACCTGTTTAGAAAAGGCTAAGCCGATTCCATGATGGGGGTTAGCTGAATTGCGGCTTTGGTCACTCTGATAAAAGAGCCGTTCCGCTCCCAGCAGCATCTCCTCTGAAAATGCAGGGCCGTTGTTCCAGATAGCAAAAACCAACTGGTCCTGCTGCACTGATACCGTCAGCTTCACTTCCTTTTGGTCCTGATTAGCATGTTCAAGCGCATTCAGTAAGATATTGAGCAAAGCCCGCTTGAGATAGTCCAAATGAATGGACAATCTCAAGCTAAGATCACAATCTTCTTGGAGATAAAAATGATAGCTTTCCTGTTTGCTGAACAGTGTCCAATCGTCCTGGAGATAAGCCAAAAAGTCCCCTAAGGAAAGCTGACTGAACTGATTAGAATCAATCTGAAAAGTCTTGGCGTAATCAATCAAAGAGCCACAATACTCTTCCATCTTGTGACTAGCCTGCAAAATCTCAGCAGCATAGTCTGCCTGTGGCTGGCCCAACTGCGCCAACTCCAAGAGCTCAGCATTCCCCTTAATCACAGTTAGGGGTGTCTTCAAATCGTGCGATGTCGCTGATAGCTGTAAAATCAACTCCTGATTATGCTGCTGCTCTCTTTCTAGAAGACGAGCATTTTCTTGGTGGCTGCTCCGTAAATCGCTATAGACTTCTAGCATTTCCTCAATCCGAAAAAGCTGACTTTGATTTTCTTCTAAAAGCTTCTCGCTCGTTAGCATTTTTATTTCCCTGTCGATTTTTCGGAGCAATTTCAAAATATGATAAAAAGTAATCAGCAGCAAGCTCCCTGCCCAGAAGAACAAGGTGAAAAGAACGTAATCACTTCCTTGCGTAAATTCATAGCCTATAAGCACAAAAATCAAAACATGAAAAAATACGATTTTTAAACTGGTTGTCCAGACTAGGCTTTTGAAATTTCGGGTTCTAATTGCCATCTATAGCCTACTCCTCTCACTGTTGCGATTGCTTGCAGCCCTTCTTGTTTGCATTTTTGGCGAATCTGATATACGTATTCTGAGATGGAGCGAAGCTGTGTTTCTGAACTTTCTGGGTAAAGCAAGGTATGCAGGCGTTCAGCCGAAAAGGTCTGCTTGGGATTGCTAGCTAGTAAATGCAGTAACTTAAACTCTCGCTCTGAGAATTTCAATACTTTACCAAAACAGATAATTTCATAGCGCTCTGGATAAAATTGACAAGAAGCAATCTCAGAATAGCGCTCCTCACGTCTTTCCTCCCGCCGAAGATGCGCCCTGACACGCGCCAGCAATTCGTTGGTCCCAAAAGGCTTGACAACATAGTCATCTGCTCCGCGAAAGAGCCCTTCCACCTTGTCCGCCTCCAATTCCTTGGCCGTCAAAAATATGATGGGACACGAAAGATGAGGACGAATGTAGGAGCACAGCTCAAAACCATTAACAGGCTCCATCATCACATCTAGCAAAATCAAGTCATATCCGACAAAATGCGTCAGCTCTAGCTCTTCTATTCGATCAAGCGTCGTCACATCATAAGCATCGAGCTCTAGGACATTTTTCACCAGCTTCAAAATGCTCCGGTCGTCATCAACCACCAAAATACGATACTGTCTCATGATTTCCATTATAGCATACCTCTAGCGAACATCTCGTTTCAAGGTCAAGAATATAGCAGAGCTCCAAATCAAAGCTAGCCAGAATAGCTGTATTCCCAACCCTGATAGATCTATCGAATTCTGAAGCCCTTCATACTCAAAAAGATTTAGCGTAGCCAGATCAGGCAGGTACTTTGCTTCTTTGATAAAAGTTGCCAATAAACGGCTAAGACCAATCAAGAGAGGAAATAGCACCGACACCGGCACAACCCAAGATTGAAAGAGCAAAGCGAGGCCAGCAGCTAAAAGAGCCAGAAAAAGATTGCTGAGAAGACCAAAAGAGCTGTAATAGAGGAATTTCCCCAGTAAGGGCCAGCTAAAGTCTAGGTCAAATCGAGCCAGCATAACAAAGAAACAGCTGCCTATCATGACACTGTAGAGAACCAAGAGCAGAACGGCCAGAAAAAGGAATTTCCCAGCCAACCAAGCCTTTCTATTTGATACGGTAAGAAAATTCGTTCGCATCCCAGACTTGACAAACTCCTGGGCAAAATAGAGGGAAGCAAAGATGACGATGACAGGCTGCGCCAGATACAGAGCATGCAAAGCTTCACTCAGAGCCTTTGTCTGGCCAACTGCTGTCTGACTGTAGTCAAGATTCATCAGAAAAAATGGAACAGCTACCAGAGCCACCAAGGCGGCACCAAGAGCGAGATAGTAAGAACGGAACTTAATCCATTCACTTTTAAGCAGAGCTATTATCATCAGTATCGCCCTCCTAAATCCGTCTTCAAAAAGCGCAGAGAGGCCATGACGCCGATGACTAGCAACCATACGCTTAGTATCAAGAGTCCTTGCAAGGGATTGTTGGCATATTGGGAAGTCGGCGTTGCAACAAATAACTCTCCTACGGGCTGTGGCAGATAAGCACCCCAACTCGTATGAGCTGCCAGGTAGTTTCCCAGATTATAGAGCTGGGGCACAAGAAAGAGTAAGGGAAGCAACATCGTCCGCCCAAGCAATCCCAATAAAAAGGACAAGAGACCTAGCAATGCAGTAGCTAGTGCCTTCCATAAAAGATGACTCCAGGCAGCTTGATTAAGTAAAATTGGATGTAGCCCTTCTTTTCCTAAAGCCAAGTGCATGACAATATAGCTCAAATAAATGGATAACAAGCTAATGATGAGTGAAAACAAACCAAAGGTCAATATTTTCCCCATAAGTAGCTTCAAGCGGTTATTACAAGCCAATAGACTGGTTCGCAAGCTATGAGACTGAAATTCCGTTGCTCCCAAAATTCCAGCTAAGATGACTAAAACCATACCACCCATAGAAGCGCCATTAAGACCTAGATATTCAAGCGGATCAATAGCTTCTGCCAGACCGGGAACCGTCTCAGGGGTCGCATCTAAACCGATAGACAGATACTGACGTCCCTCTAGCCATGACACAACAGGTACCAATAACAGCATAAAGACCACACTTACCCTGAAAGCCTTGGTTGATTGGATTTTCAACCACTCTGAATGCAATAAGGACATCGTTTCTTTCATCTTAAACCTCCTCTGTTAAGTCGAAGAAGAGCTCTTCTAAACTATCTGTTCCTTGTAATACATCTTCTAGCGTTCCCTGTTCGATAATTTGCCCATGATGAATCAAGACTACATCATCTGTTACCATTTGTACCTCAGACAGGATATGAGAGGATAGAAGGACGGTTTTCCCTAAATCAGCCTGCTGGCGAATGAACCTTCTAAACCACTTAATCCCACTTGGATCCAGTCCATTGGTCGGCTCATCTAATATTAAAAACTGGGGATCACCTAGTAAAGCTACTGCCAACCCCAGGCGCGCTGCCCCTCTCCTAGAGACAGGCTTGATAAGAAATCCTTTTTCTTATGAGCGATCCCCGTCATATCCAATACCTCATCAATCCGAAACTTCGGAATAGCATTACTTGCAGCAATAATATGCAGATGGTCGTAAACCTTTCTATTTGGCAGACCTCCAATACCGTCAAAAGCTGCACCTACTGTTTTGAGAGGATAAATCATTGACTGATAGGTTTGTCCATCAAAAGTCGCAGTTCCTGCTGTCGCCCGATCTAAGCCCAAGAGAATCCTCAAGGTCGAGCTTTTTCCTGCACCATTATGTCCTAGAAAAGCCGTAATGCGACCACTCCTAGCTGTAAAAGAAATATCCTTTAAAATTTGCTTGTCTCCATATTTTTTAGAAACACGATCAATTTTTACAATATGTTCCATACTGAACTCCTTTATCTTTATTTTCTCCAGTATACCCAATCTAGTTCAGAATTAGTTCAGAGATTAAACAGAAATTTCAGAAAAAGTTGATCCACTTTTCAAAAGTCACCTGAGTTCCACTAGAAAAACTAAACTTTTCTTTCACAAGGTATTCTTCTCTCCATTCTTTCTTTATAATTCTGAGGTTTATGTATAGAGACTTTATTATCATTCTAGTACCAAAAAGTCATTTATCAAACTCCATCAACAGCACCCTTTATGATATAATGAAAGAAGAAAACTGAAAGGAACTACCATGTCAAAAGAAGTTATTGTTGAAAGTTTTGAACTTGACCACACCATTGTTAAAGCACCCTATGTTCGCTTGATTGGGGAAGAAACCGGACCAAAGGGAGATGTCATCTCCAACTTTGATATTCGCTTGGTGCAACCAAATGAAGACTCTATCCCTACCGCTGGCCTTCACACTATTGAGCACCTCTTAGCCAAGCTCATCCGTACCCGCATTGACGGTATGATTGACTGTTCGCCGTTTGGCTGCCGTACAGGTTTTCACATGATTATGTGGGGACGCCATACTAGCGCCGAAATTGCAGCTGTTATCAAGGATTCGCTCAAAGAAATTGCTGAAACCACTACTTGGGAAGATGTTCCTGGAACAACCATCGAATCTTGCGGAAACTACAAGGACCACAGCCTCTTTTCTGCTAAAGAATGGGCAAAACTCATCCTGGAACAAGGAATCTCAGATGATGCCTTTGAACGCCATGTCATCTAAACACAAAAGGAACCAGCTTTTAGCTAGTTCCTTCTTTTTTTATTCTCAAAATCTTGAGTTAGGCTTTTTCACGAATAACTAAACCACCATCTTCCATATCCGCTTCCAAATGTTTAGCATCTAGATGATCCAAGTGGAAGTCCGTCACCTTATCACGAATTTGTTGTTCAACCACACGACGGAGAGGACGAACACCCATGACTTCGTCATAGCCTTCTTCTGTGATAAAGTCTTTAGCCGCTTGGCTGACTTCCAAATCAATGTCTTTCTTAGCCAAGGTTTGGTTGACTTCCGCCAACATCAAGTCCACAATCTTAGAAAGGTCTTCCTTATTCAAGTGTGAGAACTCGATAACTGCGTTAAAGCGGTTAAGAAACTCTGGACGGAAGAATGGCTTCAAACGATCCATCAACTCTGGTTTATCCGCATCTTCAGTCAAGTTAGCTTCATAGCCAAATCCAGCATTTGATGTCGCGATAATGACCGTGTTCTTGAAGTTCACTGTATTTCCTTGACCATCAGTCAGACGACCGTCATCCAAGACCTGAAGGAGAAGGGTGATTACTTGAGGATCAGCCTTTTCAATCTCATCCAAGAGAATGATAGAGTATGGATTGCGACGAACACGTTCTGTCAAGGTATTGCTATTGTCATCATACCCCACATAACCAGCTGTTGTACCGATTAACTTAGATACGGCTGTGCGGTCACTGTATTCAGACATGTCCAAACGTATGATAGCATCTTTAGTACCAAACATATCGAGCGCTAATTGCTTAGCAAGTTCTGTCTTACCAACCCCAGTTGGACCTACAAAGAGGAAGCTACCGATTGGGCGATTTCCTTCATCAAAACCAGCACGGTTACGACGGATAGCACGAGCTACAGCTTCAACTGCCTTGTCTTGACCGATTACCTTGTGTTCCAAGCGATGAGCCATATCTTTCAAACGTTCGATGTCTGACGCTCCCATTTGTGACACTGGGATACCTGTCATTCGTTCCACAGACTCAGCCACATCGTTGATGCTTGCAGTCACTTTCATGTCTTCTGTGTGGTTTTCGACTTTTTTCTCTAATTCAGCAATACGTGTCTTGGCATTGAGAGCTGCTTCAAAATCTTCTGCCTCAACTGCTTTTTCTTGCTTGTCTTTTTCTGCCTCGATTTCTCGTTCAACAGCATGAACATCTGTTACAGGATGTTGAGCTGCCAAGTGAGCAGCCGTTACATCGACAAGGTCGATAGCCTTATCTGGCAAGCTGCGTTGTGGAATGTATTGGATAGAATAATCCACTGCTGCTTTCAAGACTTCATCTGGCAAGATAACATTGTGGTGTTGTTGGTAGAGGTCACGAATTCCTTGAAGAATTTTAAAGGTATCCTCTGCTGAAGGAGCATTAACCTTGACTTCGTTGAAACGACGAGCAAGAGCTGCATTCTTCAAGATAGTGTTACGGTATTCGTCTTGAGTCGTTGCCCCAATCACTGTCAACTCACCACGAGAGAGAGCTGGTTTGAGAATATCTGCAAGACCTTTAGAACCACTGTCTCCACCAGTGCTACCAGCACCGAGAATTTGGTGAATTTCATCAAAGAAGAGGATAATATTCCCTGCTTTTTTTACTTCATTGACTAGATTTTGAACGTTTTCTTCAAAGCTACCACGGTATTGAGTACCAGCCTCAAGACCTGAGATATCAATAGAAATAATTTCCTTGTTCTTGATGGCAGCCGGAACATCTCCATTCACAATCGCTTGTGCTAGACCTTCGACAACGGCTGTCTTACCAACACCTGCATCTCCGACTAGAACAGGATTATTTTTCGTACGACGTGAGAGGATTTCAGATGTTTCTTGAATTTCCTTGTTTCGTCCGATTACAGGATCCAGCTTGCCTTCACGAGCTTCCGCTGTCAAGTTGCGACCTAGTTTAGCAAGGACACCGTCTTGTTTCATACCTGAAGCGTGTTGTTGCATTTGCGCATCAGATTTTGCATTTCCTGGTAATTGACCAGTTGCACGATAGTGAGCAAATTCCTCAGGTGTCACTTCACGTCCATTAATCAAGTAGCGACGGTTTTCAGAACTATATCCTCGCATACCACCCATCAATTGGTTAAATAAATCATCCATGTTGTTAAAGTTATTAAAGTTGTTGTTCATATTCTTTACCTCGTTTATTCTTAATTATATGCGATCTTTGATATTGACTATCTTTGACCTTTATTTTAAAAATTTTAGACTAGCTAACTCGCTACCCTACGTATAATTTCTGGTTTTTCTTTCTTAAATAAGCCTTTTATCATCTTCTTTTCAAAATCTGTTAGATTTAACATAGGCCTCACCCCTTTCTAGGGTATCTATCATACATTTTCAATAAATAGAATCATTGAAAATGAAGTTTTCTAAGGAATTCATTTTCCTTATGTTTCTACTATATCACATTGGTCAGTAAAAGTCAATAGTTTTTTGACCAAATTTGACTATTTTTTAAAAAATTTTTTGAAGTACAAAAAAAGCCCCTAGAAAACGAATTTTCTAGAGACTTCCTCTATCAAGTTTAAGAGAGAAGAAATATTCTCACTTACCAAGTTTCATGTTTCTTCTACAAAAGCTTAAGCTTTGCGTTTTACGAAGAATACCAATCCACTCAATGCCAAGACTACAAATCCAAGCGCAGAAAGGACAGAGGTTGCTTCCCCTGTGTTTGGAAGTTCAGCTTTACCTTTAGTCTCAGTAGCTGGAGGTGCTGGTTTCGGATCCTCCTTTTGTCCTGGATCAGTTGGTTCTGTTCCTGGAGTTGGATTTGGTTCTGGTGTTGGTGTTGGAACAGTGTATTTATTTGTAAATACAACTTCTTTACCATCGGCATACGAAACCTTTGCAGTCAAGAGACCTTGATCATCCGCAACTACAGTGACTGTTACGGTATGCTCAGTCTTATCGTATTCAATCCCCTCTTCAGTACCAACTTTTTCAACCAAGGTATAAGTATGAGTACCTGCTTCTTCGAATGAACGAACAAAAGCTACTTTACCTTCAGCAGTATTCTTAGCTTCTGCTACAACGGCGCCTTTCTCTTTCAATTCGAAAGTATAAGCATCAGCCGCAAGTTCTTTACCTTCAAGTTTCTTAGTTGCTTCAATCGTCGCTTCTACCGCTGGTGCTTTGAAGCTATTCTTGAAGACACTACCTGCTGGATATTCAACAGCTGCCTTCAAGGCGTTGGTTGCTGCATCTTTGGTTACTGTTACCTTTGCAGTCTTTTCTGTATCGTAAGTAATACCAGTTGCTCCAGCATTCACTTCTTTTACAGTATAAGTATGAACACCTTCTGCATCATAGTTGATTGTATTAAATGTTACTTTCCCACCTTGGTTTGTTTTTGTATCAATTTTTTGTCCATCTTTGTACAATTCAAATTGGAACTCACCATCAACCAAAGTACGACCAGTCAATTCTTTCGTAAATTCAAGTGTTGCTGATGTAGCTGTTGGCGCCGGTGGAACTGGTGCTGTATAAGTATTTGTGAAGACCCGTTCTGTATCCGCATCTTCTACAGTCGCAACCAATCGACCTTTACCATCATCCGCAACAGTGACAATCACTTCATACGCATTTTGATCATAAGTGATTGTTTTATCGTCACCAGCTTTTTCAGTAATAGTGTAAGCGTAATCGCCTGCTGCTGAGAAAGTGACGTTGAAGACAACTTCTCCTGAGGCAGTATTCTTAGCCGTAGCTACAAGGTCTGAACCTTCTTTCAGTTCAAATGTGTAAGCATCAGCTTCAAGCGCTTTACCTTTCAAGACTTTCTTAGCTTTGATTGTAGCTTGTGCAGGTTCCGCTTTATAGTCATTAACGAAAACTGGTGTTTCACTTGTAACTGTCGCGACAAGTTGACCTGAGCCATTATCTTTCACTTCTACAGTTACTGGATGTTCTGTTTTATCATAAGTTACACCAAGTTTATTGCCAACCTTTTCTGTAATAGTATAGTTATATACTCCTGCTGTCGAATAGCTAATTTCAGAAAAACGAATCAATCCGCCAGCAGCATTCTTTGCTGTCGCAACAACCTTGTCATCCTCTTTCAGTTCAAACTCAAACTCATCTATCTCCAGCTCTTTACCATTCAAAACTTTTTTAGCTTCAATAGCAATTTTTGCTGGAGCTGCTTTATAGGTGTTGGTGAAGGTTGGGTTGTTATCTGTAACAGTTGAAACAAGTTGACCTTGGCCGTTATCTGTAACGTTTACCTTAACTTCGTGTTTAGCAGTATCGTATGTCACACCTTTTTCACTACCTGCTTTTTCAGTGATAGTGTAAGTGTATTCACCTGCTGTTTCTAACTCAATTTCTTTGAAAGTAACGGTGCCGTCTGCAGCGTTTTTAGCTGTCGCAACGACTTTGTCACCTTCTTTAAGTTCGAATTCGTATTTATCAGCTTCAAGGTCTTTACCATTCAAGACTTTCTTAGCTGTGATAGTTTCTTTAGCTGGAGTTGCTTTATAGGTGTTAGTGAAAGTTGGTTCTGCAGATGTGACAGTTGCTGTTAAAACTCCACTTTGGAAAGTTGCTGCTACAGTAACTTCCTTGGCTTCTGTATCAAATGCAACGCCTGCAACTGCTGTTGAAGTGTCTTCTTTGATGATGTAGTGATAAGTTCCCGCACCTTTTACTTGGAGATTCTCAAAGGTAATAGTCCCATCAGCTTTTGATTTTGCTGTAGCTACAGGATCCTTCAAGTTCTCTGCAGTAAACAGGTTAAAGGTAAACTCATCTGCTTTTGGAAGTTTATCTGTACGTCCTTCTACTACTTTCTTAGCCGTCACATTGAATACAGCTGGAACAGGTTCGTCTTTAAGATGAATAGTAGAACCCGCAGCACCGAGTTTGACTGTATACTCTTTTTCATCTAGTTTATAACCTGCTGGAGCAGTCTTCTCTTTGATCTTAAACGTTTTACCTTCCCATTTCTGATCATAAGTTTTCGTAAGCGCTACTCCTTTTTCATTCGTAGTCACTTCTGTTGTTTCACTTGCATCATCTGCTGCTGTCACAGTATATACCGCACCCGAAACCGGAGCAAGAGTGAAGGCATCAGTCTTATGAATCTTAATTTGGTAAGCAGTAGATGCTACAATCGTACCAGAAATCAAAGATGTCGCCTCAGCTGTCATATCAAGTGCTCCCGGACGACTTGTATTCTGTGCTAATTTAGTCCCGTCAGCCAATGACAGAGCAACCCTATTTCCTACTTTACTTCCATCATTAGGAGTTGTTGTGTTATAAGAGACTATATAAGAGGTCGTTCCATCTTTAAAAATGATATCAAATGAAGTATAGTTTTCGTTCCACGAAACGGTATAGTCTTGTCCCTCAGTTAACAAAACTGCATCATCTGGAACAGCAGAAGTCCCAACAGTGATATTTGCCTTATACACTTTTAGAGTCTCAGGAATATACTGTGCAGGAGTGTAACTAGTATCATCATTTGGTATAGTATCATGTAATACAATATTTTGTCCTAAGTCTTGTTTCTCTGTATTTACACGTACACGCCAGGTAGACCATGCATCTCCCTTGCTAACCGAACCAATCTCAGCCAGTTTTGGAGAGTTCCAATTTTCAAGGGCAGCACGACCCCCAATTTTAGCATAATTTTCAGTACCAACTTTGGGACCATCGATTGTTTTTGATGAATAAATGTGAGTCACTTCTTGCTTCAATGAGGATGAATTAAAATTAATGCGGGTTTTATTCTGATCCTTTAAGAATCTAAAAGTAACAGAAAAATTCCCTGACACATCCTTTACCTTATCTCCACCAGTTTTCTCTAGATATTTATCCAAGTTTTTTAAGGTGATTTTTGCTTTCCCACCTTGATCAGTACCATTTGAAGTCACTTCTGCTTCTCCAATAGTAACTTTTGTTGTCGGATCAATTAAATCCTGACTCCCTTCATAAACTGCCATAGGAGCAGGTATATCAAAGGTAAAATAATCTCCATTATTCAAATGTTCATTATACTGTTTGAGATCAAAGGTCACGCGAAGCTTATATGCTAAATTCGTACGAAGCGAGAAATCTCCTTCTGAACTCACATTTTGCTTAGTATCTGAAGCATCTAACAGATCAATACCTGTAATGACTTGTGTCAATTCTTTTGAAACAGGATTATCTGCTTTAACAATCCCTACCAAAACAGATGCTAGAGCTAAAATAGCAAAAGCTAACGCAGAAAATTTAGAAAGCATGTTTAACGCTTTGCTTTTCGACATTTTTTCTCCTCTTTTCTATATGAAATTTTTATTTCTAATCTCCCTAGGAGATTACATCATACCATTTTGACAACCCCTATCACTAACTAGAGTTTATCTATTGTATTATAACATCTCAATACAATCTATTCAAGTTTAATAACTAGAAAATATATTTTTATAAGATTTTATTATATTTTTCTTTTAAATTTCAACACATTGTCATCATAATGAACAAAGTCTCTCAGTATTTTTCATATGATATGTCAAAAATTTATCTTTTAGATATAGAAAAAAGCCAGTCCTATAGACTAGCTTTCTTTTCATTCTAATTGAATCTTAGCTCAATGCGTCATCCATTGAAAGAACTTCGTGGAAGACACGTTGTGTCAATTCAGTTTTTTGTTCTGGAGTGAGGTATTTAGTGTTTACACAGTATCCAGAGATACGTACGATAACGTCTTCACCTGACATGATCTTTTCGTAAACATCGTTCAAGTCCATAACGTTCAAGTTAACGTGTTGTCCACCGTTTTCAAAGTAACCATCAAGGATTGTTACCAAGTTATCAACTTGCTCGTCACGAGTCTTACCAAGAGCACGTGGAGAAACTTGAGTTGTCAATGAGATACCGTCAGCTGCGTAACCAAAGTCAAGGCTAGCAAGTGAGTTCAAGTTTTGCAACCATCCACCTTTAGCTTTGTTAGATGGGTTCGCACCTGGTGAGAAGAATTCAAGTTTAGACAAGTTCACAGAACCATCTTCGTTGAGGTATACACCTTTGTGGACTGGTGAGTTACCAGTTTGTTTAGAGTAAGCAACGTTAGATGTGATTGTCAAAAGTGATACAGTAGCTTCTGCGTCTTTGTAAAGTTTGTGGCTACGTAGACGAGTTGTGTAAGCTTCGATCAACCATTCTGCCAATTCGTTTGAACGTGGGTCATCTTCACCCCAACGTGGGTATTCACCGATTGTTTCGTAATCGTAGATGTAGCCATTTTCATCACGGATTGGTTTAACGGTAGCGTATTTAATCGCTGACAATGTATCAACAGTGTTAGCAAATCCACAGATACCGAATCCCATGTTGGCACGTTGTTTAGTTGGCAAGAAGGCCATTTGAACAGCTTCGTAGTTGTACTTGTCAGTCATGTAGTGGATGATGTTCAAAGCATCTACATAAGTGTCAGTCAACCAGTCAAGAGATTTTTCAAAGTTGGCTTTAACTGATTCGAATTCAAGAACTTCGTCACGGATAGGATCGATGTCAAATACTTTGTAGTCTTTGTGAACATCGTCGTAACCACCGTTCAAACCAGTAAGAAGGGCTTTAAGAACGTTTACACGAGCACCGAAGTACTGGATGTTGTGGCGTTGATCTTCGTTTTCTGGGTCAAGTGGTGACACACAGCATGAGATACAGCTCATTTCTCCGTATCCGTCTTTAGCCATTGTTGTTACACCTTCGTATTGGATAGAAGAGTGTTTGTGGCTCATGTGCATACAGTAGCGACGGAAGTTGTATGGCAATTTGTCAGTCCAAAGAACTGTCAAGTTTGGCTCTGGAGAGTTACCGATGTTGTCAAGAGTGTTCAAGAAACGGTAGTCCATCTTAGTAACACGGTGACGACCGTCGTTACCCATACCAGCCATAGAAGTTGTGATGAAGGTTGGGTCACCTGAGTACAATTGGTCATAAGCTTTTGTACGAGCAAATTTAACTGTACGAAGTTTCATAACGAAATCATCAACGAACTCTTGGATTTCTGATTCAGTAAATGTACCACGAGCAAGGTCACGTTCTGCAAAGATATCCAATACGATTGGCACACGTCCTAGAGATGTAGCAGCACCGTTGATAACACGGCAGACAGCCATGAAGGCGATGTTAACCCATTGGATAGCTTCTTTCGTGTTCATCGCTGGTTTGCGGACATCAACTCCGTAAAGGTCACCCAAGCGAACAACTTGTTGCAATGCTTGGTATTGAAGGTTTACTTCTTCACGAAGACGGATTGTTTCTTCATCAATTTCTTTGATCGCATTCCAGTCGTTTACTTTTTCTTGCATCAAGTAGTCTGCCCCGTAAAGAGCAAGACGTGCGTAAACACCGATGATACGTCCACGTGAGTAGGCATCTGGAAGACCAGTTACAGTGTGAGCGTGACGAGCGCGACGAATGTTTGAAGTGTAGGCACGGAATATACCGTCGTTAACTGTTGTTACGTATTTAGTAAAGATTTCGTGAACAGCTGGGTCTGGTTCGTATCCATTTTCTTTCAAAGTAGTTTCAGCCATACGGATACCACCTTTTGGCATGAAGTTCAATTTGAAGAGTTCATCGTTTTGGATACCGAAGATAACTTCATTTTCTTTGTCGATAAATCCAGCAGGAATATCAGCAATAGATGTTGGACGAGTGTCCATTGGGAAACGAGTTTCTTCGTAGTGTGCTTTTGTTTCTTCTACGATTTTTTTGATGTGAAGTGAACGTTCTGTTGGTCCAGCAAGGAAACTTTCATCTCCATCGTAAGGTGTGTAGTTAGCTTGAACGAAGCGAGAAATACTTGCTTTTTCTTTCCAATCTACGCCTTTGAAGCCTTCCCAAGCTTTATCAAAAATATCTTGTGCTTCAACAACTGTCTTAACAACCATGTTAATGTCCTCTTTTTTCTAGTAACAGTCATCTGTTACATTCTTGAGACAAGTATACCATACAGTAACCGATTTCAACAAGAGGAAATCGGCATTTCAGACGCTTTCTTTTATAATACAGTCTCTTTTTTGTTCTTATCTGTATTATATTTTTGAAAGTCAGGTTGAACTTTCCCATTTTTTCAGAAAAAAGGGTATAATAAATAGAAAATGACACTAGAAAGGGATTGGAATGCTCATATTTCCATTGATAAATGATCTGTCCAGAAAAATCATCCATATTGACATGGATGCCTTTTTTGCTGCGGTGGAAATCAGAGATAATCCCAAGTTAAAGGGCAAACCTGTCATTATCGGAAGCGATCCCAGACAAACAGGTGGGCGTGGTGTCGTTTCTACCTGTAGCTATGAGGCACGAGTTTTTGGTGTTCATTCAGCCATGAGCTCTAAAGAAGCTTATGAGCGCTGTCCCCAAGCTGTCTTTATCTCTGGAAATTATGAAAAGTATAAGACTGTGGGACTTGAGATTCGTGCTATTTTTAAACGCTACACTGATTTGATTGAACCTATGAGTATTGACGAGGCATACTTAGATGTGACGGAAAATAAACTCGGTATCAAGTCAGCCGTCAAAATAGCTCGTCTCATCCAACAGGATATCTGGCAGGAACTACACCTGACTGCTTCTGCAGGTGTTTCCTATAACAAATTCTTAGCTAAAATGGCTAGTGACTATCAAAAACCACATGGTTTGACAGTTATCCTCCCAGATCAGGCTGAGGATTTTCTCAAACAAATGGACATTGCTAAATTTCATGGTGTTGGTAAGAAAACAGTTGAACGCCTTCATGAAATGGGCATTTATACCGGTGCAGACTTATTGGACGTTTCTGAAGTCACTTTAATCGATCGGTTCGGCAGACTCGGTTTTGACCTTTATCGAAAGGCAAGAGGTATTCATAACTCACCGGTCAAGCCCGACCGCATTCGTAAGTCCATTGGCAAGGAAAAAACCTATGGAAAGATCCTACAAGTAGAAGAAGACATTAAAAAAGAGCTGACTCTTCTCTCCGAAAAGGTAGCTCACAATCTCAGCAAGCAGGACAAAGCTGGAAAAATCATTATCCTCAAAATACGATATGCTGACTTCTCCACTCTGACTAGACGAAAAAGCCTCCCACAAGCAACACAGGACGCTAGTCAGATTTCTCAAACTGCCCTTCAACTCTACGAAGAACTAGCTTACAAAGAAAAAGGTATCCGTTTACTAGGAATTACGGTGACAGGATTTTAAAAAGCTTGAAGGAATCTTCCTTCAAGCTTTTTCTTATACAAATAAACGCACAAAACTATAGAGCAGCAAGACACTACCGAGTACAATACGGTATTTACCAAAGAGTGTAAAGTCGTGCTTCTTCACATAGCTGGTCAAGAAACGAATGGCAACCATGCTGACTGCGAAGGCAACACCCATAGCTACCAAGAGCAAGAACAGTTGTCCAAAACTCAATAGTTGACCTGCTTTAATAAATTTAAAAATCTTTAAGGCACTGGCTCCGAACATAACAGGAATTCCGAGATAGAAGGTAAACTCTGTTACGACTGAGCGGCTTGTTCCATTCAACAAACCACCAACAATCGTCGCACCTGAACGGCTCGTCCCTGGAAAGAGGGCGAGGACTTGGAAGAGTCCAATGTAAAGGGCTGTTTTATAAGGCAACTTGTCTAGCTCTGTTACCGTTGGTTCAATGGCTTGCGCCTTATTTCGTTTTTCAAGGTAGATAAAGGCAACACCATAGATAATCAACATAATCGCAACTGAAACCATGTTATGGAAGTTGGCATCAAACCAATCATCTAGTTTAAAAACCAAGAGCAAAGGCAAGGTCGCAACCAAGACTTTTGACCACAATTGCCAAGTTCTACGAACTTCGACCTTGGTTTTACCAGGTTTGAAGGGATTGAGCTTATTAAAGTAAATGACCATAACTGCTAAAATGGCACCAAGCTGGATGACAACATTAAACATGGACATGAAGGCTTCATTTTGGTCCTTGTATTGTACAAATTCTTCAACCAAGATTAAGTGACCAGTACTTGAAATGGGCAACCATTCTGTAATTCCTTCAACAATCCCAAAAAAGATTGACTTCAAAATTTCAATAAAATACATACATTACTCCTTTTTCTGTCTTCTATTATAGCATAATTTCGGATGTTGCGATAGATTTTTTAGAAGGCGCCGATGCTACCACCGCCTCCGCCTCCTGAGAATCCTCCACCTGAAGAACCACTTCCAGAAGATACAGAGTAATTGCTAGCTGTGTTCGCGACAGCTGTATATTGCTTGATTTGTGCAGTTGAGGTGTAGAACTGTGAGTGCCAACCATAGGCTACATAAAGATTCAAATCTGGATTTTCAAGCTGAATATGGCGAACTTTCATTAACTTACTCACCTTCTTGGCATAACCAAAGAGAGTCGCATAGACCAGTAGACGGTTCCAAAGGACGATGCTCTCTAGCTCGGCCTGAGCCAGATGAGCGATGTCGCGAAGCATATTTTCAAAACTCGTCCAGAGATAGAAGATTTCTGCTCCTTCCTCAGTTAGAACTCCATCGCGATAGGCTCCTCGCGTGGCAAGATAAACCCAGAAACTAGCCCCTAATCCTGTCAATCCTAAGAGTAGAAATGGGATCGAAAAGAAACCATGTGTTTGCCAGCTATAGTAAAAGAATAGCAGTCCACCTAGAGCTGTTATGGCTGAACAGACCCGCATCCCAAGAGCAAGGCGGCGTTCCTCACTTGTCAAGGGACGATAGTAGCTTGGGATACGAAGTACATGGACCTTATCCTTGACACAAGACTGAATGCGTTGAAGTCTTCCTTCAAAGGAGCGTTTGAGACGCGAGCCTGTTTCTCGGATATGTTTTTCATCTGACTCTTTGGCACCACGGTAAAGGGAAGATGAAACTTGGTAATCAGGGAAGAGCTCTGAAATAGCCAATTCTTTCTTATTTGACAAAGTCATGCGTAGACATTCTTTCTCAAAATTGGACAAACCCTTTTCACTGATAATGCGCACATAAGGTTCCTCATCCCCTTGAAAAATAGATAAATGACCTCGATCGACTAAATCCAACAAGGTTGCCTGAATCAAACGTTCAAAAGTAAATTTACCAAACCCTGATTTGTTTAGAGGATTGACTTCCTCTAAGGAAGTTGAATACACTGCTTCTGCTAAAACCATTGGAGGCAAATCCATCGGTGGTTCGTAAAGTCGATGATCTTTTGGAAAGACCTTTTTAATGCTTGTACTCTGACGAAACTTCCTATAGAAGAGAGGAACTAAAAGTAAGAGGCTCATAAAAATGACGGGAAACACCCATTTCATCATTATCTCACTTTGCGCTTTTTCTGTCGCTATATTGCTTTCAATCCGGTTAAAATCCGTTAAACGTTCTTCCTCTAATCCTTGATCTGGAGCTCCTGCAAAAGCACTTCTCGGCCAGTAAGCATGTAATTCGATTTGACTCTTTCTAGGAAGGTCTTTCATTTTGACATGATAGAGATTATTTACTTTTTCAACACTAGAGTCCCTTAGGAGTTGTCCTGCATGAAAATAGAGTTTCTCTGCTGGAGTATCAGAGCTGACCTTAAACTCAATCTCTTTGATGTCTCCAGTACTATCTGTCAAGGGTTGCCAATTTAGCTCTGCGATATCCTTATATAAGAAGAGAAGGTTTGTTAGTTTCCAGGTAACCGTTACACGAACAGTATCTCCAGCATATCCAGCATTGTAAATTTTTACCTTGTAGCCGTCCTCTTCCTCCATAGTATAGAAGGAAGCATTTTGAACAATTCTTCCATTTTTAGAAACCTGAACGGTCGGATCGGGGTCAATATCAAATCCTTCTGGCATTTTCCCAGCTTTCCCGAGTCCAACTAACTGACCATTATAATCATCTCCAAAGCGGTAGGTAATTGTTTCCTTAAAAATTGCAGTATTATCTGCATGAATATTCAAATCACCCTGATAAGATAAGATATCAAAGTCTACTGCAAAAACCAGGCTCGGTATAAATAATAAATAAGTAAATACCAAAGCCAACAGCCATCTTTTTTTCATAATCGCTTCCCTTTCAATCTTTTTACCATTATATCATTTTTTATAAGTAAAGGCTTACTTGTATTGAAAATCTCACTATTTTTAGATACAATAGAGAGAGTCATTTTTAGACTAGAAATAGGAGAAAACATGAAAAAATTATGCTTATCTATCCTTGCTAGCTTAGCCCTTACCCTAGGACTAGTTAGCCAAGTCCAAGCCGACGAATATTTACGCATCGGGATGGAGGCAGCATACGCTCCCTTCAACTGGACTCAAGACGACGATAGTAACGGCGCCGTCAAAATCGACGGTACCAACCAATATGCCAACGGCTACGATGTTCAAATTGCTAAAAAGATTGCCAAAGACCTTGGTAAGGAACCTTTGGTTGTGAAAACCAAATGGGAAGGACTTGTTCCAGCCCTTACTTCTGGCAAAATTGATATGATCATTGCCGGTATGAGCCCAACCGCTGAACGCAAACAAGAAATTGCTTTTTCAAGCAGTTACTATACTAGCGAACCGGTTCTATTGGTCAAAAAGGACTCTGCCTATGCCAATGCCAAATCTTTAGAGGACTTTAGTGGAGCAAAAATCACGTCTCAACAAGGTGTTTATCTTTATGACCTGATTTCCCAAATTCCAGGTGCCAAAAAAGAAACAGCTATGGGTGACTTCGCCCAAATGCGTCAAGCTCTGGAGGCTGGTGTTATTGATGCCTATGTTTCTGAACGACCTGAAGCAATGACCGCTGAGTCTGCTAACGCTAAGTTCAAAATGATCCAACCTCAACCGGGTTTCAAAACTGGCGAAGAAGATACAGCTATTGCCATTGGACTTCGTAAAGATGACAGCCGCATCAGCCAAATCAACGCGAGCATCGAAACCATCTCTAAGGATGAACAAGTAGCCCTCATGGATCGTATGATCAAAGAGCAACCTGTGGAGTCTACAACAACGGAGGAAGAAAGTAGTTTCTTTAGCCAAGTTGCTAAGATCCTTTCTGAAAACTGGCAACAACTCTTGCGTGGTGCTGGTATCACACTCTTAATCTCCATTATCGGAACCATCACAGGTCTCCTTATCGGACTTGCAATCGGGGTCTTCCGTACCGCTCCACTATCTGAGAACAAGGCAATGTACGCCCTACAGAAACTAGTTGGTTGGATTCTCAATGTCTATATCGAGATCTTCCGTGGTACACCAATGATTGTTCAATCCATGGTTATCTACTATGGAACTGCCCAAGCTTTCGGTATCAATCTTGACCGCACACTAGCTGCTATCTTCATCGTCTCAATCAACACGGGTGCCTACATGACAGAGATCGTTCGTGGTGGTATTCTAGCAGTTGACAAAGGACAGTTTGAAGCTGCAACTGCTCTCGGTATGACCCACAATCAAACCATGCGTAAGATTGTCCTACCTCAGGTTATCCGTAATATTCTACCTGCTACTGGTAATGAATTTGTCATCAATATCAAAGATACCTCTGTATTGAACGTTATTTCAGTTGTTGAGCTTTATTTCTCAGGAAATACTGTAGCAACACAAACCTATCAATACTTCCAGACCTTTACCATTATCGCCGTGATTTACTTTGTCCTCACCTTTACTGTGACCCGTATCCTACGCTTCATCGAACGTCGTATGGACATGGATACTTACACTACAGGTGCTAACCAAATGCAAACGGAGGATTTGAAAAAATGACACAACCAATCCTTGAAATCAAACACCTCAAAAAATCCTATGGGCAAAACGAAGTGCTAAAAGATATTTCCCTCACCGTCCATAAAGGAGAGGTTATTTCCATCATCGGGAGCTCAGGAAGCGGAAAATCAACCTTCCTTCGTTCAATTAATTTACTCGAAACACCTACAGAGGGAGAGATTCTCTATCGAGGAGAAAATGTCTTAGAAAAAGGCTATAACCTCACCCATTATCGTGAAAAACTCGGTATGGTTTTCCAATCTTTCAATCTCTTTGAAAATCTGAATGTCCTCGAAAATACAATCGTCGCTCAGACGATTGTCCTTAAACGTGATCACTCTGAAGCCGAAAAAATTGCCAAAGAGAATCTCGAAAAAGTTGGCATGGGAGAACGTTACTGGCAAGCCAAGCCGAAGCAACTTTCAGGTGGGCAGAAACAACGCGTGGCTATCGCCCGCGCTCTCTCCATGAATCCTGATGCCATTCTCTTCGACGAACCAACATCTGCCCTTGACCCAGAAATGGTCGGAGAAGTTCTCAAAATTATGCAGGATTTGGCTCAAGAAGGCTTGACCATGATCGTCGTAACCCACGAGATGGAGTTCGCTCGCGATGTCTCTCACCGTGTCATCTTTATGGATAAGGGTGTCATTGCTGAAGAAGGCAAACCAGAAGAACTCTTCACGAACCCTAAAGAAGAACGGACAAAAGAATTTCTTCAACGCTATCTCAGCTAATAAACAAAGACTGCATAAAGAATGCAGTCTTTTTAGTTTGTAATTGTAAAGAAAAGGCAGACTCGAATCAGGAATCTGCCTGTGACCACAGTTTAATCTTCAAATTTTTCATGATTTTTTTCATAGAAATCGATTAAACCAAGAGCTGTTTCAAATGAAATATTTTTAACTTTTGCGCGTCCTTGTGCTAGAGCAATGATAGACATTTCACGCGCATTCGTTTCTTTAGAGATACGGTAGCCTGTGATTTTCTTATCACGAACCCAGCCAACAACTGCTTCTACTTTTTCAAAGTTCGACTTAGCCATGTTCTTCTCCTAAATTATTCTTTACAATACTTAATTGTATACGTTTTTATTTCGTTTGTCAATAAAAAAACATATATTCGTCGTAACTATATTATTCTGCATATTTTTATTTGGCTTTTAAAGCCGATAATATATGAGTTCTTATGTCCTCGACTCCATTAGGATTTGCAGGTAGGAAGATTGTATTATTACCCTCTTTATCTGCAAAATTATTCAACGTATCTAAATACTGGTTCGTTAATAGGATAGACATGATTTGTTCTTCAGTTAGTTCAACATTGGCTCCCTTTAACTCTTGGATAGAATCAGCTAGTCCGTCAACAATTGCTTTACGCTGCTCTGCAATCCCTACACCATGTAGGCGATCTTTTTCTGCTTCAGCTTCTGCTGCGGTCACGATTTTAATCTTATCTGCTTCAGCAAGTTCTTGCGCCGCAACTCTCTTACGTTGAGCCGCGTTAATTTCATTCATTGATTGTTTTACTTCAGCATCAGGTTCAACCTTAGTAATCAGCGTTTTGACAATGATATACCCATACGTAGACATTTCTTCCGCCACTTGTTTTTGAACTTCTAAGGCGATTTCATCCTTCTTCTCAAACAACTCATCTAGGGTTAACTTTGGTACAGATGAACGCAAAGCATCTTCAATATAGGATTTAATTTGGGCTTCTGGACGCATCAATTTATAATAGGCATCTGTGACATTGTTTTCATTTACTCGATACTGAGTTGCCACATTCATCGTTACAAATACATTATCTTGCGTCTTTGTCTCTACAACAATCTCACTTTGCAACAAGCGTAGTTGAACTCTTGCCGCAATCCTATCAATTCCAAAAGGAGCTCGTAAATGAATACCACTATTGCTCAATTTTTGGTATTTACCAAAGCGTTCTATGATAGCGACAGATTGTTGTCGAACCACATACACAGAACTAACCATAATCACTGATGCAATCACCACTAAAAACAATAAAACAAGTAAAATTTGTAAAACCATGGGAATCTCCCCCTTTCGTCACCCTCATTATAGCACCATCATTACCATTACGCAAATAATATGATAATAATTTTATTTTAGCTTAAACTAGCATATTGTACAACGTTTCGTTTCCATTCAAATTAATATAAGATGGGTCAAACTTTTCCATCCGATGAATCAATCCAGCATAATCATGCTTATTGGCAAGGGCTACCCCAATCAAGACAGGGCCTGTCCCCTTGCTTGCTCGTTTGATATATTCAAAACGAGTGATGTCATCATTTGGCCCCAAAATGTCATTTACAAACTCTCGTAGAGCTCCTGGACGTTGTGGGAAATTCACTACAAAGTAATGCTTGATTCCATCGTAAATCAAGGCACGTTCTTCCATCTCTGGCATGCGGTTGATATCGTTATTCCCCCCAGAAATGATACAACAAATCGTCTTGCCTTTGATATAGTCTGATAAAACTTCCAAGGCTGCAACGCTGGCAGCTCCGGCTGGTTCTGCTACAATACCTTGCTTAGAATAAAGATCAATCAAGGTTTCAGAAATCAATCCCTCGTCCACCCCAATCAGCGTTTCAACATTCTTTCGAGTTGCTTCATAGGTTAATTGCCCAACCTTCTGTACGGCTATCCCATCAGCAAACTTATCAATTTCTTTGAGCTTAACTGGTCCCCCAGCTTCAAAGGCTGCTTTCATAGAGCGAGCACCATTAGCTTCTACTCCGATCACTTCAATAGTCGGGTTGGTTTCCTTAATATATGTAGAAACACCGGCAATCAATCCGCCACCACCTACTGGTACAAGTACTGTATCAAAATCAATAGACTCTTTACGGGCTTCTTCAAGAATTTCATAGGCTACAGTCCCTTGACCAGCCTGAACATGCGCATCATCAAAAGGATCGATGAAGGTGCGGTTTTCTGTTAATGTAAATTCTTGTGCTGCCTTAGCAGAAGCATCAAAGGTATCCCCAACCAACTTGATCGTCACAAACTCTCCACCGAAAAAGCGAACCTGCCCAATCTTTTGTTGCGGTGTTGTGATGGGCATAAAGATCGTTGCAGGAATCTTCATCTCATTACAAGTATAGGCGACACCTTGGGCATGATTTCCCGCAGAGGCACAGACTACACCACGCTCGCGTTCTTCTTTTGACAGTTGAGAAATGGCATAATAGGCTCCACGAATTTTAAAAGAGCGAACTCGTTGCGCATTCTCCTTTTTGAGATAAATCTTTGCTTGGTATTTTTCTGATAAATAATGATCATATTCTAGTGGTGTATCAACTACTACACCACTCAAAACTTTGTGGGCTTTCACCACATCTTTTGCACTTAGCATTGTCTCCTCCTCAAATACTGTTCAAGATAAAAAACGAGTTAGGTACCCCCAACTCGCCTTCTGTCTCTCTTTACAAGAATTAATTGTAGATTTTGAATGCGTCGTCGTCGTTTTTACCAACGAAAGGCATTGCTTTACGCAATTCTGCACCAACTTTTTCAATTTCAAGGTTAGCTGCTTGTTCACGGTAAGCAGTTAATTTTGGACGACCAGCCTTGTAGTCATTTACAAAGTCATTTGCAAATTTACCATTTTGGATATCTGCCAAAACAGCTTTCATGTTTTCTTTAACTTGCTCAGTAATCACACGTGGACCTGATACATAGTCACCGTATTCAGCAGTGTTTGAAATAGATTGACGCATTTTCTTGAATCCACCTTCATAGATCAAGTCAACGATCAATTTCATTTCGTGAAGAACTTCAAAGTAAGCCAATTCTGGGGCATAGCCTGCTTCTGTCAAGACTTCAAAACCTGCTTCGATAAGGGCAGTCAAACCACCACAAAGTACGGCTTGTTCACCAAACAAATCTTCTTCAGTTTCTTCTTTGTAAGTTGTTTCAAGCAAACCAACACGAGCTGCCCCAACACCTTTACACCAGTCCATAGCAATGTTTTTCGCATTTCCAGTTGCATCTTGGTAAACTGCGTAAAGAGCTGGCACACCAAATCCTTCTTCGTAAGTACGACGTACCAAGTGTCCTGGTCCTTTAGGAGCACACATGAAAACATCTACATCTGCAGGAACTTTGATAAATTCAAAGTGGATATTGAAACCATGAGCAAATCCAACTGCATTTCCAGCTTCCAAGTTTGGAGCGATTTCTGCTTCGTACAATTCTTGTTGGATTTCGTCTGGTGCCAAAATCATAATAACGTCAGCCAATTTGGTTGCTTCTGCTACTGTGTAAGTGTCAAAACCATCTTCTTTTGCTTTGTCAAAAGATTTACCTGGACGCACACCGATGATGACATCACGACCTGAATCACGCAAGTTTTGCGCATGCGCATGTCCTTGTGAACCATAACCGATTACGGCGATTTTTTTACCGTCAAGCGCTGCTACTTTAACATCTTTTTCGTATTCCATTTGAACTGCCATAGTTTTTCTCTCTTTTCTATTTTTTATTGCCTTATAGGCTGGTTTAACAAATTTATGCTGGATTTTATACTCAATGAAAATCAAAGAGTATTAGTCGCGGGTAAATCCAGTTGCACCCGTACGAGCGATATTTTTAATACCATATGGTCGAATCACTCGCAATAAAGCTTCACTCTTTTCAGCATTTCCCGTCATCTGGATGGTGATTGAGCTTGGAGCCACATCTACTACCGTTGCTCGGAAAGGTTGGATAATGGCCAAGATTTCTGCACGCTTCTCAGCAGGAGCAGATACTTTTACCAAGATAACTTCTCTTTCCAAGTGTGGTTTATCTGTGATATCACGAATGCGAATTACATCAATCTGACGATTGAGTTGTTTAATGATTTGCTCTACTTCATCATGAGAAGCTACATCAATAATAATGGTGATGCGAGATACATTGGGATTCTCTGTCGCACCAACTGAGATACTCTCAATATTGACTTGACGACGAGAAAGGACACCTGTAAAACGATTCAAAACTCCTGAACGGTTTTGCAATCTAGCTGTTAACATTCTACGCATGGAACTTCACCCCCAACATCTCATGATTGCTCTTACCAGCTGGTACCATCGGTAAGACCTGTTCCTTACGAGAAATATCCACCTCGATAAACATGGGCACATCCTCCAGAATGACTTCTAGATCCTTCTCTATCGTCTCTGGATTATCAAATTTATAGTTTTTGATGCCATAAGCCTGTGCCATCAACTGGAAGTCAGGAAGTGTATCAAAGACTGACTCGGAAGTTCTACCCTCATAGAAGGATTCCTGCCACTGACGAACCATTCCTAGTGAGTGGTTATTCAACATGACAACCTTAATCGGCACCTTGTAGATGTTTAGGATTGCTAGCTCTTGGTTGGTCATTTGGAAACCACCATCACCGACAAAAAGGATGACCTCTTTTTCTGGATTGGCAATCTTGGCTCCAATAGCTGCAGGAACTCCGAAGCCCATGGTACCCAAACCACCTGAAGTGACTAACTGACGCTCATTTTGGTAAGGATAATACTGAGCTGTCCACATTTGGTGTTGCCCGACGTCTGTGACAACAATGGCATCCCCATTCGTCAACTCACCGATGCGTTCAATAACGGCCTGCGGTTGAACCACACGTTCTTTCTTATCATAAGAACGAACTCGATTCTTGTCCTTGGTGACTTTTTCAATCCACTTTTCAGTATTGTTATGAACAGTTGGTTCTGCCAGTAGCATCTGCAAGGCTTTCTTAGCATCCCCCACTACAGGAATATCTGCACTGATAATCTTACCAATCTCAGCTGGGTCAACATCGATATGGGCAACCTTAGCATTCTTCGCGAAGGTCTTAGGGTTCCCAGTCAAGCGGTCATCGAAACGGCAACCAATACTAATCATAAAGTCCGCTTCCGTCATTGCAATGTTGGCTGCGAAAGAACCGTGCATGCCTCCCATCCCTAGGAAGAGCGGATGACTCGTTGCAATGGTACCTTGCCCCAGAAGACTAGTGACTACTGGAATCTGGTAACGTTCAGCAAATTCATTGAGCTCCTTGGAAGCTTCCGCATAGCTGATACCACCGCCTGCTAACAAAACAGGTTTCTTGGCTTTTGACAATTGCTTCAAGATTTTCTTGATTTGCATGTCATTCGGATCAAGCGTCGGTTGGTAACTTGGTAAATTCACCTCTGGTGAATAAATGAAATCTGTCTCTAGAGCTGATACATCCTTTGGCAAGTCAATCACAACAGGACCTGGACGACCTGTCGTTGCGATATGGACAGCTTCCGTAATGATACGAGGAATGTCTGCTGTCTCACGAACTTGGTAATTGTACTTGGTAATGGGCATGGTAATACCCACGATGTCTGCTTCCTGAAAGGCATCTTTCCCAATCCCAGCTCGCGCAACCTGACCTGTAAAGACCAAAAGGGGAACGCTATCGCTCATGGCATCTGCAATCCCTGTAATGGCATTTGTTGCTCCCGGCCCACTCGTGACGACGGCAACGCCCAACTTTCCAGTTGATTTGGCATATCCTTCAGCTTCGTGCAAACAACCTTGCTCATGGCGTCCTAAGATGTGGCGAATACCTTTAAAATTGTATATCGCATCATACAAAGGTAAGACTGCACCACCAGGATAACCAAAAATGGTATCAATCCCTAAGTCCCGAAGTGTTTCCAAAACTAGGTCCGACCCCGTCTTAGGAGATTCTAAACTGATTTTCTCCATTGTTCCCCTTTCTCTTCTCTTAAAAAAATAGCTTGTTACTATCATACCATTTTTTCAAAAATTTTCAAGGCAAAAGAGTCAATTTTCTGAATTTTCTATCTAAAAGTGTATTTATGAATCTTTTCCTCATTTTTATTAACTTTTCTACGGAATTAGGAACCTTTATTTACTTTAATTTATCAAATTAGATTATTTTCTTTCTGGATAGAATTAGTATTTTTCTCACTTAACGACCAAATTTGTATACTATATTCAGCAAAAATGAATAGTTAAAGACAAAAAAGGAAGCCACTAAGTGACTTCCTTCTAGAGTGAGGACTGATTAGTCTTCACCTTTGTTTTTCTTAATGATTTCTTCTTGTACTGACTTAGGTACATCTTCGTAGTGGTCAAATACCATCATGAAGGTACCACGTCCTTGAGATGCTGAACGAAGAACTGTTGCGTAACCGAACATTTCAGCAAGTGGAACGTAAGCACGAACGATTTGGCTGTTACCGTGAGCTTCCATACCATCTACACGTCCACGACGAGCAGTTACGTGACCCATAACATCACCAAGGTTTTCTTCAGGAACAGTGATGGTTACAAGCATCATTGGCTCAAGGATAGCTGGTTGTGCTGACTTAGCAGCTTCTTTAAGAGCAAGTGAAGCCGCGATCTTGAAGGCAGTTTCAGATGAGTCGACATCGTGGTATGAACCATCGTAAAGCTTAGCTTTCACGTCAACCATTGGGTAACCTGCAAGAACACCGTTAGCCATAGATTCTACCAAACCTTTTTCAACCGCTGGGATAAATTCACGAGGAACCACACCACCGACGATTGCGTTTTCGAATTCGAATCCTTTACCTTCTTCGTTTGGACTAAACTCAATCCATACATCACCAAATTGACCTTTACCACCAGACTGACGTTTGAAGAATCCACGTGCTTGAGTAGAAGCGCGGAATGTTTCACGGTAAGATACTTGAGGAGCACCTACGTTCGCTTCGACTTTAAACTCACGACGCATACGGTCAACAAGGACGTCAAGGTGAAGTTCACCCATACCTGAGATAACTGTTTCACCAGTTTCAACGTTTGTTTCAACGCGGAATGTTGGATCTTCTTCAGCCAATTTTTGAAGTGCGATACCCATCTTATCTTGGTCAGCTTTAGATTTTGGCTCAACCATCAACTGGATAACTGGTTCTGGAACGTGGATTGACTCAAGGATGATTTTAGCTTTTTCATCTGTCAATGAATCACCAGTAGTTGTATCCTTCAAACCAATAGCAGCTGCAATATCACCAGCATAAACGGTTTCGATTTCTTGACGACTATTGGCATGCAATTGCACAAGACGTCCGATACGTTCACGTTTACCTTTAGAAGTGTTCATTACGTAAGAACCTGATTGAAGAACACCTGAGTATACACGGAAGAATGTCAAACGACCTACAAATGGGTCTGTTGCAATCTTGAAGGCAAGAGCTGCGAATGGCTCTTCGTCAGATGCTGGACGAGTTTCTTCTTCGTCTGTATCTGGGTTGATACCTTTGATTGCTGGGATGTCAAGTGGGCTTGGAAGGTAGTCGATAACCGCATCAAGCATCAATTGAACACCCTTGTTCTTGAAGGCAGAACCACACAATACTGGGAAGAATTCAACGTTGATAGTTGCTTTACGGATAGCAACTTTCAATTCTTCGTTAGTGATTTCTTCACCTTCAAGGTATTTCATCATCAAGTCTTCATCAGTTTCAGCAACTGCTTCAACCAATTTTTCACGGTATTCTTGAGCTTGGTCAAGATATTCAGCTGGAATATCTTCTTCAAGGATATCTGTACCAAGGTCGTTAGTATAGATTTCAGCTTTCATCTTGATCAAGTCGATGATACCGCGGAAGTCATCTTCAGCACCGATTGGCAATTGGATTGGGTGTGCGTTTGCTTGAAGACGGTCGTGAAGTGTGCTTACTGAGTAAAGGAAGTCAGCACCGATTTTGTCCATTTTGTTGGCAAATACGATACGTGGAACTCCGTACTCAGTTGCTTGACGCCAAACTGTTTCAGTTTGAGGCTCAACACCTGATTGTGAGTCAAGAACAGTAACCGCACCGTCCAATACACGAAGAGAACGTTGTACTTCGATTGTGAAGTCCACGTGTCCTGGTGTGTCGATGATGTTTACGCGGTGGTTGTTCCATTGAGCTGTTGTCGCAGCAGATGTGATAGTGATACCACGTTCTTGCTCTTGCTCCATCCAGTCCATTTGTGACGCACCTTCGTGAGTTTCACCGATTTTGTGGATTTTACCAGTGTAGTAAAGAATACGCTCAGTAGTTGTTGTTTTACCGGCATCGACGTGAGCCATGATACCGATATTACGAGTTTTTTCAAGTGAAAATTCGCGTGCCATGAGGTTTGTTTCTCCTATTTATTTTAATTTCTATTCTATTATAACACGATTTTAATAAAAACGGATAGGCAGGACCTACCCGTTCTCAATGTTTATCTTGTTTTTGTTGGTTTCAACTTGTAGACAAGTTGAATTGAACTCGGGCTAAAAGCTCAAGTTAACTGATTCGAACCCGAGCGAGGCCCGGTGCAAAAAAGATAAACTGCTTTGTGTTCACGGAACACTGCATCAGTTTCCTATTTTTGCCTTGGGCCTTTGCCGCTCTTAGTATCATTTTATTACCAACGGAAGTGTGCGAAGGCACGGTTAGCTTCAGCCATACGGTGAGTGTCTTCACGTTTCTTAACAGCTGCACCAGTGTTGTTCGCAGCATCCAAGATTTCTTTTGCAAGACGGTCTTGCATTGTGTGTTCACCACGAAGGCGAGCGATGGTTACCAACCAACGAAGTCCAAGTGTTGTACGACGTTCTGGACGAACTTCAACTGGGACTTGGTAGTTAGATCCACCAACACGACGTGCACGTACTTCAAGTACAGGCATGATGTTTTCCATAGCTGTTTCAAATACTTCAAGTGCATCGTTTCCAGTAGCTTCTTTGATTTGCTCAAAAGCACCGTAAACGATTGAAGCAGCTGTACCACGTTTACCATCAAGCATAACGCGGTTGATAAGACGAGTAACTAGTTGTGAATTGTAAAGCGGATCTGGCAATACATCACGTTTTGGAGCTCTATTTTTACGACTCATTTCTCTTTATCCCCTTTCCTTATGCTTTTGGACGTTTAGTACCGTATTTAGAACGGCCTTGTTTACGATCGTTAACACCTGCAGTATCAAGTGCACCACGGACGATATGGTAACGTACCCCTGGAAGGTCTTTTACACGTCCACCACGAAGAAGCACCACGCTGTGCTCTTGCAAGTTGTGTCCGATACCTGGGATGTAGGCAGTAACTTCGATAAGGTTGCTCAAACGTACACGAGCGAATTTACGAAGGGCAGAGTTAGGTTTTTTAGGTGTCATTGTTCCCACACGAGTTGCAACACCACGTTTTTGTGGTGAAGAAACGTTTGTTTGAACTTTTTTATGACTGTTGTAACCAACGTTCAAAGCTGGTGATTTAGATTTTTCTACTTTTGATTTACGCGGTTTGCGAACCAATTGGTTAATTGTAGGCATCTACATTCTCCTGTGTTTTTTTATTTTTGGTGATGATACACTTGGTGACAGCTACCATCTGTGTGTACTTTTGCAACATTTGTCAGCACGTCCCTGTACACTTTTGAGAGACCAAAAGTAAAAAGTACCGTCTATTATTGTAACACAATTTTTCCTTCATTGTCAAGATATTTTTCATTTTTATTCTGATCTTTTAACTCTTTGACACTAGCTTTCACCGCTTTTCTAAACCAGAAAAGGAGGCGATTTACCTCCTCCTTTCTAGTATGGATTTCCTTTGATTCAAGTTATCGTTTCGGAATTTTTTAACCCTTCTTATCAAAGCCAACCAGATTCTTTTGCAATGTTGGCTGCCTCTGTTCGATTACCAGCATCTAGTTTCGAAAGAATATTGGTGACATAGTTTCGGACGGTTCCATTTGATAGATAAAGCTGATCTGCGATTTCTTGATTAGACAAGCCCTGAGCGATTCCCTTTAAAACAGTGATTTCTTGCTCTGTTAACGGGTTAGGATGCGTCATCACCACTTCCATCAATTCAGGCGAATATTCCTTGCGTCCTTCGAGAACAGTGTGCAAGGTTTGCATGAGGTCTGCAATGCTTCTTTCTTTCAAGACATAAGCATCCACTCCAGCCTTGACCGCACGTTCAAAATATCCGGGACGTTTGAAGGTCGTCACCACAACCACCTTTGTTTCTAGCTTTTCTGCTCGTATCCACTCCAAGACTTCGAGGCCTGTCTTAACAGGCATTTCTACGTCAAGAATGGCGATATCTACAGACTCCTTTTCTAAGAGTTGGATTGCTTCTTGGCCATCCTTGGCTTGTAGGACAGACTCTACATCTGGTTGAAAGGTAAGCAACTGGCACATAGCATCTCGCAACATACTTTGATCTTCTGCAACAAGTAATTTCATCTTAATTTCTCTCCTTATAAGGTAGCCGAACCTGCACTTCAGTCGGATGTTTCTGAATGATCACCTTTACTTCTCCTGAAAAAGGAAGGACACGGTCTCGAACGGTATGGAGTTCATCTCCTTTTAGTGAAGCAAAGCCACAGCCATCATCTCTCACTGTTAGGATGAGTTCTTTCTCAGTTCGTTCTAATTTCAAGTAAGCTTTCGATGCTTTAGCATGCTTGATGATGTTGGTCACTAACTCAAGCAAAATCATGGAGGCCGTTGATTCTAATTCCTGAGTTAGGCTAGCTGTATCTAGTTGGTGATTGATTTCCGTTTCAATTCCTGCAATTTCCAGCATTTTTTTAACAGTCGCAAACTCGGAAGCAAGGGTTCTTGTTTTAAGATTTTCGATAATTGTACGGACTTCATTCATGGATTCTTTACTGATTTGATGAATTTCTTTTAATTCTTTTTCCACTTGAGGATAGGCCTGCATTTGAAGAAGCTGGAGGGCAAGGTCCGTCTTCACACTCAACATGGCAAAGGTATGACCTAGGCTGTCATGGAGATCCTGACCGATACGACTGCGTTCGTTTTCAGCCAAGAAAAGATTGAGCTTGGCATTTTGTTTCATCTTTTCTTCTTTTATGTCCTCCGACAATCGAATTCGATAGAGACCAAAGGTCATTGCATCGGAAAAGATAAAGGTCACCAAGAAAAAGAGTAGCTGCCAGGGACTAACATGATTGACCATATAGATTCCGGTCAGAATAAATGGTTGCAGGACAATAAAACTGACAAAACGCCAAGAGTGAAAAGAAATCTCATCCAGCTCATAAATAAGGAGATTGGATAAATAAAAGATAAACCATGTGAAACCTGAACTTAGCCAAACAGATGTATAAAAAATGTAGACAAGCATGGACCACCATGCTAGCCACTGCACGGTGCGATTCTGACTGATTAAAACCGAATAGAAGGCAAGTACAAATAGTAGGGTCCATAGCAAGGTTAAAAGCGGGTAATCTCCAACGATGACACCCGCTATAGGAAAGATGATAAACACAATTGAAATATGAAACATATAATGAATGTTTTTAAATTTTTCCAACATAGATTTATTTTACCTCAATCCTTTTTTTCAGCTGGATTACCAGTACACCAAAGAAAACTGTATAGCCTAGCACAACCAAGGCAGAAAGAATATTAAATTCATGGTGTTCCAAATAAGTAGAGACGACCTGCATCAGTTGATAGGTTGGAGTCAGCTTTCCAATAGATTGGAGCCATTCTGGGAAGGAATCCAAGGGGAACCAGAGTCCACCTAGAACAGCCAAAGCAATATAGGCAATATTTCCAACAACCGTCATCAGTTGAGCACTGGGTAGCAAGCTCACCAAGACCCCCATGCTGATAAAGACCACGCTTCCGATCAGCAAAATAGCACCAATTACCATCCAGTCAAGCCAAGGCAGAGTCACTCCACGGACAAAATGACCAACTGAAAAGACAACTGTAATTGATAACAAGAAAGTCAGTAGGGTACTGAACAGTTTTGATACATAATATTCTACCATAGATACGGGAGAATGTTGAATCAATTTTTGCCAGTTGTTTGTCTTATCAGACTCGAGTGTACTTGGGATACTGAAAAAAGCACTTGACATGATACTAAAGAGCGTCATGGCAAAAAGATAGGCTTGAAGAGCAATTTCTGGAATATCTGACCCTGACATCATACCAGAGAATATAAGGTAAAACACACTTGGAAGTCCGATGGATAGCAAGTAGTAGACTGCTTGCCGTTTCATCAGAATGATTTCCACTTTCATGAGACTTGTCATATTTTTCATCGTCAATCTCCTTTAGTCTTGAGTCGTTTCGAAGATACTGTCTAAGAGAGTTCGATTGCGAACTTCAATTTCTTCGATCATGCAGCCCTGTTCTTGCAAGACTTTCCATACCTGGCTGGCTTCTTTGGTTGTGAAGGAAAGAGCATTTTGCTTGATTTCAAGCTCTTGAACCTGGTCCAAAGTGCTGATAACTTCCTGATAAGTTAGAGGCACGGTAAAGTGTTTTTCCTGTTCTTCACCACGCATAGCATAAGGCGTCGTATCGCGAATCAATTCTCCCTTATGGAGCACCAAAATGCGGTCAGCCGTATGTTCTACCTCTTCGATATAGTGAGAAGAATAGACAATGGTGACACCATTTTTCTTTAACCGATTGACAATTTCCCAAAAATGCTGACGTGTCGAGGTATCCATGGCAGCAGTTGGTTCGTCCAAAAATAGAATTTTCGGACGACCGATTAAAGCCAACACGAAAGAGAACAAACGTTTTTGCCCACCAGACAACTTGCCCGCCAGCTGATTTTTCTGTTTGTCCGAAAATCTCAGCAAGTCATCAATTTCTTGATTGGAGAGACTGTTTGGATAGATTGATTGAAAGAAGGATAAGAGTTCTTTCAATTTCAAGTCTTGAACCACCGTATTTTCTTGAGGTAAGATAGAAATAAGCTGCTTTAATCGAGGATCTGTTGGTGCAAAGCCTTGAATAGCTATCTGACCTGAGCTCACGAACTTGTCGCCCAAGAGGCAATCAATCAAGGTCGTCTTACCTGCTCCGTTAGGTCCGATCAAGGCGACACATTCACCATCGTTGATTTCAAAGGAGATGTTCCGCAAGATCTCCTTGTCTTTTATTTTCTTACTCAATTTCTCAACTTTAATCACAGTCATGAGATTCTCCTTTCAACCACTTCATTCCCATAGGGAAAACGACGAAAATCATAAACCCAAAACCCCAAGCACCACGAATAAATTGGCGAAGCACGGTTTGGTCAAACCAACCAGTAAACATTTCCACTAACCATACTAAGAGTGACAGGCCGATAAAGAGACAGATGATTGCTTTTTTCATTCCTCAAACTCCTTTTTTACATCTCTGACTAATTTCAAACCTTCTCTGACAAGCCAAGACATCATTCCAAAGCCAGCAAAGAGCTCCCAAGGAAAATGATAGAAACCCTCGTCCAATCCTGAAAACATGAGATAGGTCATAACTCCTGCTGCTACTAAACTCACTGCGACAATCATTTTATTTTTCATTTCTTCTTCCTCCATTTCATACTTCAATTATAGTCCTTTGAAGTTAACTGAGCTAGATGCTTCTGTCACTAGGAAATATGACAAATGTCATAAAAAAGAACCGATTTCTCGGTTCTTAAAAATGATTAGTCTGATTCATCGTTTCGTTTCTTTTTACCTAGCAATCCAAGTGTCATAGCACCTGCTAGGGCTGTCAGAATTCCTAGATTTTTCAAACCATCTTCTTGACTTCCTGTATTTGGAAGTTGATTTTTTTCTACAGAGATGTTTTGAGTCAATTGATCTGGTTTCGAATCAGGTACTGAAAGTTCTTTTTTATCAGACGGCTTCACTTGCTTTGGAAGTTCTACTACTGTTGGAGTATAGAATCCTGAAATGATATTT